>JAPJMP010000108.1 GCA_026461645.1 Burkholderiales bacterium | reverse complement strand
ACATTTATTTAAGATGTTGTGACCCAGGTGTTTTTGAAAATTGCTGTAAGCCTTGTGGCATAAGGGTTTTTGTTTTTAGATGTCCAAAGATGGGAATAGATGAGAAATTATAAGATGGGGTTTATGGAGCGCTTACTTAATTTAGCTTACCCAGTGGATTTTAACGTAATTGAATAATCGTAATTATTATTTATTGGTAATTTGTTGATAAATGGCGAGTGCTTTTTGTAAATCTTCCCAAGCCTCATGTTTTACTTGAGGGTTGCGGTGTAAGTAGTGTGGGTTGTAGGTTACAATTACTGGTATTGTAGTATAAACTAAATTTGCCTGGCGCAATTTATTGATACTTAATTGAGTATTTAATAACGCTTGCGCAGCAAAACGTCCTAAAGCGATAATGATCTTGGGCTGAACTAATTTTATTTGCTGATGCAAATAATTTTGACAAGATTCAATTTCTTCGTTTTGTGGATGACGATTAGTTGGTGTTTTACATTTTACTGCATTAGTGATATAAAAGCTTACCGGCTTGTTACATTTATTTTGCATGGCTGCAATCATTTTATCTAATAGCTCACCTAATTTGCCTACAAATGGTTTTATCTCTAAATCTTCTTCGGCATTAGTTTCATCGCCAATAAACATCCACTCAGCAGTTCTAGTGCCCCGTTCAATCACTACGTTATTGCGTCCTTGAGATAATTGACATAAATTACAATTATTTAATAAATTCTCAAGCGTATGCCAATCATTAATTGCAACAGCTGGTCTTTTGCTAGGTATTATTGGACTGGGTTGTACTAGCTTAGTTAGTGGTAGTGATACAGCTTGGTTTAGTGGTTTAGTTTCACTTGGTAAATCCTCAGTTAGATTAAGCGATGGAGCAATGAGCTTGAGTTTTTTTGCATCTGCTAACCACAAATTACCATAAATAAAATCAAAACTGTCTTTAAAGCGGATATTTTTCATAAACTTTTTGCCATAATAATTGCATCATAATACCAACTATCAACCTTATAATAGTTTGTTCTTAGCCCTACTTTAATAAAGCCAAGGCGTTGGTATAAATTTAATGCCGCAGTGTTATTTGATCGCACTTCAAGAAAAATATTTTTTATACCAAATTTAGTTGTTAATTGCTGCACTAAATACTTCATTAAAAATGTTGCTCGGCCTTGGCGCTGCTGATTTTTTGTCACCCAAAATTGTAATATTTCTGCCTCATCCATTACTTTACTCCAAACAACACAAGATAGTATAAGATTATTATGCACTAGTAAATAAATATTGTGATTGGCATTAGTGTGTGACTGCATATAATCATTTTTACTCCAGGGTGTTAAATTAACTTCTTGATCATAGGCACATAATATTGGAATATCAGTTAATTTAGCCGGTCTAACATTCACGACAATACTTTCTAATTATTCTGCCGCTGCTCATCTAATGTCAATGCAACTTTATTACGAATATAAGATAAAGAGGCCTGTGTATTTGGGCAGCTAGAATATTTATTTAATTCAACAATATCAATCATATATTGCGGCTTGGGGTAACTTAGTGTAATTTGTTCATGGCAAGTTAATATGTGTTTTAATTGCATGTCATATATTGCAAAGCCATCGCCACCGACAACACAGTTATGTTGAATGACTAAATTTTCTGGATTAATAACCTGCGGTTGCATAAAATAATTTAAAGTTGTTGTATTAATTCCAGCTACATAGATTTGATTAATGCGTGCATCAAGAGCAATTACTATATCGCCGACATATTCACTAGCAATGGCATATAAGGCAAAAGTTGGAATAGCAATTAATTGGGCATTAGTGCCAATACTAATACCCAAAGCAACACTTAAGCCAATTCTCAGGCCAGTAAAAGATCCTGGACCTTCAATATAGGCAATATAATCAATTTCATTGATACTAACTTTGGCCTCAGTTAATAATAATTTGATTTTGTCGATAATAAATACTGAGTGCTGATTATCAACTTGATAAAGGCACGAATATACTTTACCATCCACTTTTAAGGCCATAGATAGAAATTTAGCGCCAGTATCGATTGCCAGAATATTAGCCATTAGTCTTTTATTCCTAAGATTTTTATGTTTAAGCAATAGCTTTTAAAGATAATTGGGGGGCCGAAACTGAAACTTTTGCTGTTGGGGCAATAACTTCGGCAACTCCTGAGGTAACTACTTCATTATTTTGTTTATAACAAGTACACTCAAACACCACCCGGTTTTTTTCTTTTTTTTCTGTCACTTTAATCTCGGCAGTAACAACATCACCAACATAAACTGGACGAGAAAATTTTAACGACTGCGACAAATAAATTGTACCAGGTCCTGGTAATTGCGTGCCAAGCAAAGTAGAAATTAAACTACCGCTCCACATGCCGTGCGCAATCACATCCTTAAACATAGTACCCTTAGCGTAATCATGATTAAAATGCGCTGGATTAACATCACCAGACATATAACCAAATAATAAAATATCATTTGCGGTTAATTGTTTAACTAAAGTTACACTTTGTCCTACTTTAATTTCTTCATAAGTCACATTATTTAAAATATTATCTGACATAAATCTTACCTTCTCCAAATATTTCAATTGTTGATTAAAAAACTTTATGCTGCGCTGCAATATTATAGCACTAAAATTGCATCAGCCTCAACTATGGCTCCTTTAGGTAATTCTTTTACGCCAACTGCAGCGCGTGCTGGATAGGGAGCGGTAAAAAATTCGCTCATGACTTGATTTAAAATAGCAAAATTATTCATATCAGTTAAATAAATTGTTAATTTTACAATTTGTGTTAAATTACCGCCAGCGGCAATTACTACCTGTTGCAAATTATTAAACATTTGTCGCGTTTGTTGTTCCATGCCGGCAACTAGTTCCATGGTTTGTGGCTCAAAGCCAATTTGTCCTGATAAATAAACTACATTACCCGCTTTGATCGCCTGTGAGTAGCAACCAATTGCTTTAGGTGCTGCAGCAGTATGAATCATTTCTTTTGTCATAATAATAACCTTTTTAAAATTTAATAATTATACCAAATAATTTAATCTAAGAAAATCAATAATGCGTCATTGAGAAAATTGATGCCATGAGTAGTGGGAATAATTTTTTGTTGCTCCAATTTAATAAACCTTTGTTGTTGTGCTAGCAGCAGTTTAGGCAAAATTACATTTAAGCTTAAGCCAGTTCGTTCCACAAATAAATTAGTGCTAAAACCATCAATTAAGCGCATAGCATTTAGCATAAATTCAAAGGGTAAATCACAAGAATTAACAGCACAGTTTTCATTAATGTGCTGCGCCTTGGGCACTTGATTAATATAGGTTTGAGGGTGTTTTTGCCGTACTTGGCGAATAATTTTATCATGAAAGCTTAGTTTAGAATGCGCTCCAGCACCGATGCCTAAATAATCACCAAATAACCAATAATTTAAATTATGTTTGCTATAATTTGTTTGCTGTGCGTAGGCTGACACTTCATAGCGCTGAAAGTTTTGTTGGGCTAAATTGGTAATAATTAAGTTTTGCATTAAATAACATTGATCATTATCTGGAAGATTTGCTGGGGGTGTGACAAAAAATTTAGTATTCGGTTCAATCGTTAAATTATAAAAGGATAAATGGGAAGTATTAAAAGAAGTTGCTTGAGTAATATCTTGTTGTAATTGTTGCATAGTTTGCTCGGGCAAACCATACATTAAATCTAAATTAATTTGCTTAAAATATTGTTGCGCTTGATTAATCGCTTTAATTGCCATAGCACTATCATGAATTCGTCCTAAGGCTAGTAAATGCTTATCATTAAAAGACTGTATGCCCAAAGATAGACGATTAACGCCAGATTTGCTGTAATCTTTAAGATGTTCGTTATCAATAGTTCCTGGATTAGCCTCGAGAGTAATTTCGGCAAACGGTGACAACTTTACTAGTTTTCTCACGCCACTTAATAATTTATCAATAGCATCGCCACTAAATAGGCTTGGTGTACCACCACCGATGAAGATTGAATAAATGGTTCGTCCCCAGATTTGCGGTAAGGCTGCTTCTAAATCAAGTAATAAAACTTCAACATAATTCATTTCATTTACGGTGGGTTTAAAAGTATGCGAATTAAAATCACAATAAGGGCATTTGTGCCAGCACCATGGAATATGAATATATAATGCCAATGGTGGTAATTGTGTCAATACTGTGTTGGTTGCTGTACTCATTTTAGATACTTATTAAAAAAGCAATAATAGCACACCTATATTTTAAGTGAAGGTTTTTTAGCCGTCTGGTTGCATAAATATTAGCTAAAATAAATCAGAATTAGCTTTAGCAGTGCCATCAATTTGTGATAGCTGAACCAATATTACGATGGATAATAGTAAAGTAATTAAGCTTAAAAAAGGGTACATTAGTAAAGCATTGTAGTAATGAAATTCAATATTAGAGGAAACACTAATTAAACTATGTTTAGTGTGACCTAGAATCTCTCCAAAACCAATTTGTCCAAACATGCCACCTAAAACTAAGAAGGTATTATTAATAGCAATAGCAGTTCCAACTTGTTTATGATTAATTATATGGGCAATAATAGTAAAATTGATCATAACCGAAGCAGTATAAATGCCGCCTAATACTGCAATTAAAAGTAAACTTGGATAGTTAAATAAAGCAGGAATAGATAGGGTTGCAAAATTTAGAAAACCAATTAAGGACAATAACACTATATAAGTTTTACATTGTTTTAATTCTTTAATTAAAAAACCAATAATAATTCCCCCAAGCGAAAAACTAATCCAGTATACCACCATTAAATTTAAAGATCTTTGAACACTAAAATGATGCATATTAATCATATAATTTTTTAACCAAAAGCCTGCAAATGACATCATAATTGACCAGACAAAGAAAGTATGGCAAAAAATTAACACTGCTGCGCGATTCTTAAATATACTAATAAACGAGGAAAATACCTGATGAAAATCTTTTTTATGAATAGTAGCGGCATCATAGCGACGTAAAAAAACAATAGCTAGAATAAATAATATTAAGGAAAATAAAATAACTCCTGAATTAGCTGCATACCAACCAAAATGGATTAACATATTATTAAAAAAATTAGCCGCAACTATAGGGCTAACGGTAGATGCAGCTTCAACCAGGCTAATAAATAAAGTACTTTTGCTTCTGGGAAACTCTTTAACTGCTAAAAAAATACCAGTAATATAAGCAGTTGATGTTCCAACTCCAGTTAAAATTCTACTTATAACCAACATATAGGGATTAGTACTTAACATATAAAGAGTACTACCAATAGTTGTGAGTAATAATGCTGCCGGAAGAATAATTTTTATGCCAAATCTATCAAAAATTATACCACCAGGAATTTGTAATATTGAATAAAAAATAAAAAATACCGAGGTTAATTTAATTACTTGATTTGGACTTAACGCTAATATTCTTTGAAAATGCTCTGCAGTATTAATTGGTAGCACTTGAATAAATAAGCATAAAGCAGTAAAGCATAAAGCTATCAGATATAAAATTAACCCATTTTTAGGTTTCATTTGCTACTATCCATATCAAAAACTGCTATTGATTCAACATGTGAGGTATGCGGAAACATATTCATAACCCCGGCATGCTTTAATTTATAATTATGCAAATTAACTAAAATTGCACTATCTCTGGCAAGTGTTGCTGGATTACACGATACATATACTATGCGTTTGGGGGCATTGGTTGAATTAATTAATTTTACTAGTTCCAGTGCTCCATCACGCGGCGGATCAATTAACCATTTATCTATTTTACCTAAATTGTCTAACCATTGGCTAGTTATTTTAAATAAATTAGCCATGCTGTAGGATGTTTTATGACTAAGATTATTATGTGCGGCATTAGCCATAGCCCGTTGTACTAACTGATTACTTCCTTCAATTCCAATTACTTTTTTTGCCAGTGTGGCAATAGGTAAAGTAAAGTTGCCAATACCACAAAAGAAATCGGCAACAGTATCGTTTGCAGTTGGTTCTAATAATTGAACAGCTAAATCTACCATTTTCTGATTAATTTCCGGGTTCACTTGAGTAAATTCTGTAGGCAGAAATGGCATTTCAATTTTAAAATTAGGTAATGTATAAGATAATTGTGGCATATTACTTGGGTAAAATGGGTAGCAAGAATCAGGGCCCTTAGGTTGTAACCAAATTTGAATTGCAACTTGGTTTGTAACATTATCAACAAAAGCCTTAATGATTTCTTCATCAGCGACAGTTAATGGCTCCATAATGCGTAACACTAAAACACTAACATGATCACCAACTGCAACCTCAACTTGGGGTAATTTATTATAAATGGATAAGGTTGCAAGCATTTGCCGTAATGGCATAATTAAATTGGAAATATGCGCTGGTAAATTGGTACATTGCTGCATATCAGCGATAAAACTCGAGGATTTTTCATGAAAGCCAACTAATACTGAATTTTTTTTGGTGACAAAGCGTGCTGATAAACGCGCCTTATGTCTATAACCAACAGCCTGACCACTGATTGGAGCTAAAATATTCTCCGGCAGTGTATTACCGATATGTTTTAAATTATCAATTAATACCTTTTGTTTACTATCAATTTGCGCTGAATAATCTAAATGTTGTAATGAACAGCCGCCGCAAACACCATAATGTGGACATATTGGGTCTACACGTAATTTACTCTTTTCAACAATTTTAACTAAATTTGCGCGCGCAAAACTCTTTTTATCTTGGTAAATTTCAATGTCAACTAGTTCATCTGGCAAGACATCATGAATAAAAATAGTTTTACCCTCAATATGAGCAATACCATTGCCAGCAATATCAATAGATTCGATTCGAACCTGGTTAATTTTATTTTCCATATATTTTTAAATTATCTGTTGTGCTTGTTGATCGGCATGGTAACTAGATCTCACCATTGCACCAACAGCGGCATGTTTAAATCCAATACTATAAGCAAACTCTTCAAATTGTTTAAAACTGTCAGGATGTACATATCTTAATACCGGAGTATGGTGAACTGAAGGTTGTAAGTATTGCCCCAAAGTTAACATGTCAACTAAATGTTTACGCATATCTTGTAAAATTTCTTTTATTTCTAAATCGGTTTCACCAAGTCCAGCCATAATACCTGATTTAGTTGGTACATTCGGGCAGCGTAATTTGAATTGATGTAACAAATTTAATGAATGCTGATAATCTGATCCAGGACGAATTTGTTTATATAAGCGAGCAGTAGTTTCAAGATTATGATTAAAAACATCTGGTGGACAAGTAGCTAAGGTGTTAATTGCTACTTCAAGCCGACCTCTAAAATCAGGAACCAAAATTTCAATTTTAGTTTCAGGATTGGTTTTACGAATCTCTTGAATACATGCTACAAAATGTCCAGCACCACCATCACGTAAATCATCACGGTCAACGCTAGTAATTACAACATATTTTAGTTGTAAAATTTTAATTGAAGCGGCAAGTTTTTTGGGCTCATCTGGATCTAATGGATTTGGTCGGCCATGAGCTACATCACAAAAAGTACAACGCCGAGTACAGATATCACCCATAATCATGAAAGTGGCAGTACCTTTACTAAAACATTCACTAATATTGGGACAGCTTGCTTCTTCACAAACTGTGTGTAAATCATGTTGGCGCAGTAAATCTTTAACTTCATTGAATTTATTGTTTACCGGCAATTTAACCTTAATCCAAGAAGGTTTTTTTAAAGGCTCATGCAATGGCACTATCTTAATCGGTATTCGTGCAGTTTTATTCTCATCACGATGTTTTATACCTTGAGTATTATTTATTTTCATTATTATAACCTTGTTAATAAGGTATAATTATATCAGATTAACTAAATAATTTATACTTGATTTAGGCTTTAACAAATATTTTATTAGAGAAAATAACGTAATGGATAATAACACGAATCATTCAATTCGACAAGATACATTTATCACTAAGGGACAAATTGAAATAAAGCGCCAAGCCTTTGCAGTGGATTATAATGCTGGAGTTAATCATTTATTCACACAATTAGATACGCAATTAGGCGTTGTTTTAGAGTCAAGTTTTGAATATCCAGGCAAATATACGCGTTATAACATTGGCTTTGTTAATCCAATGTTGCAATTAGTAGCCAACTATAATAAATTTAGTCTTAAAGCTTTAAATCAACGTGGACAAATTATTTTAGGCTTTATTACAGCGGCTATACAACAAATTGATTGTGTTAAAACCATTGCTACAAGTGATGAATTATTTGAAGGTAGCATTATTTATTCTACAGAGACGTTTACTGAGGAAGTGCGTAGTAAACAACCATCAATTTTTATGGTTATTCGTGCCATTACCGATGTTTTTTATACTACCGATGATGCTAATCTAGGCTTATATGGTGCTTTTGGTTATGATTTGGCCTTTCAATTTGAACATATTAAATTAAAACGAGAGCGACCAAGCAATCAACGTGATTTAGTGTTATATTTTCCTGATCAATTAATTATAGTTGATCACAGAAAAGAGGTTGCAACACAGTATGAATATGATTTTAGCCATAACGGTCAAACTACAGTAAATTTACCGCGCGATGGTAAAAGTGAGGCTTTTATTCCTAATACTACCGAGGGTAAAAGTTCTGAGTATAAACCTGGTGGCTATGCTGCAATTGTTAAAGAAGCGATTGAATATTTTAAACGTGGTGATTTGTTTGAAGTGGTACCGGGGCAAACCTTTTATAATGGTTGTAAAATCAATCCTTCAGTTATTTTTGATCGCTTACGCAAAAGAAATCAATCGCCGTATAGTTTTTTTATGAATTTGGGACAACAAGAGTATTTAATTGGCTCATCGCCAGAAATGTATATTCGCGTAACGAAGAATAAAGTTGAGTCAAGTCCAATTTCAGGAACAATTAAAAGAGGTTCTAATGCCATTGAGGATGCCGCTAACATTTTGCAATTATTAAATTCGGTAAAAGATGAATCCGAATTAACTATGTGTACCGATGTTGATCGGAATGATAAATCACGTATTTGTAAACCAGGTAGCATTAATGTAATTAGTAATCGCAAATTGGAAGTATATTCGCGGTTAATTCATACCGTGGATCATGTGGTGGGTGAACTACGCGAAGGCTATGATTCATTAGATGCCTTTTTATCTCATACTTGGGCAGTCACCGTGACTGGAGCACCTAAAGCCTGGGCGATGCAATTTATAGAAGATCATGAAATTAGTAATCGTAATTGGTACGGTGGTGCTGTGGGTTATATCGGTTTTAATAAAGATATGAATACCGGCTTAACTATTAGAACCGTTAGAATTAAAGATGGTATTTCTTCAGTTAGAGTAGGTGCAACTTTATTATATGACTCTATTCCTGAAGAAGAAGAAAAGGAAACTATTTTAAAAGCATCAGCCTTAATTGATGCTTTAAATAATGGTACTGATGATAAAGCTAAAACTACTAATACACAAAATTATTATAATGCCAATTGGGCGCATAAAAAAGTATTATTAGTTGATCACCAAGATTCGTTTGTCAATACTTTAGCTAACTATTTTCGGCAGTTTGGAGTAGAAGTCATAACCCTGCGAAGTGGTTTTAAACAAGAAATTTTAGCTAAACTTAATCCTGATTTAGTGGTGTTGTCACCAGGACCAGGTCGGCCATGTGATTTTGCAGTGAGCCAAACTATAGCAATGTGTGTTAAGTTAGCTATTCCAGTCTTTGGCGTATGCTTGGGCCTACAAGGGCTAGTTGAATATTGTGGCGGTAGTTTAGATTTACTTGAATATCCACTGCATGGCAAAAAAGTGATACTAACAAACTATCACGGTAAAATATTTGATGGCATAAAATCTAAAGAAATAAAAGTTGGCCTATACCATTCGTTATATGCAAAAAAAGATGATTTTCCAGAGCAACTCAATGTTTGTGCTGAATCGTCACAGGGAATTATTATGGCAATTGAACATAAAACTTTACCAATGTGGGCAGTACAATTTCATCCAGAATCAATTTTATCCCTGACTGATAATGTTGGTCTTACCATAATTAATAATGTGCTAAAATATATTCTTAGGTAATAGTACAACAAAACCAACTAATAAGTTTGAAAGGGAATACAATGGGTGATAAATTAAATTACCGGCGACGTAATTTCTTGCAATTAGCAGCAGCTGCTGGTGGCGGCTATGTTTTAGGGCGTTTTTTGCCGGAATCTAATGATACTAAATATATGGAAAAGGTTATTGCTAATTCAACCAATAATTCACAAAATCGAACTTTTTATTCCACCAATCAATTATATAATCCCAAATATCCAAAATTAGAACAAGATGGTGAATATGATGTATGTATTGTAGGTGGTGGTTTAACGGGAATTTCTACAGCGCAACATTTAGCTAATTCAGGCTTAAAAGTGATTTTATTGGAACAAAGCACATTAGCCAGTCATGCCAGTGGGATGAGTGGCGGTCAGATACTTTCTTCCTACGATTGTGGCATTGATTTTTTTGAAGATAAGTTTGGACGTGATATTGCCAAAAGATTCTGGGATTTGTCGTTAGATGCAATAAACTTAGTTAAGAATAATATTCGTGCATATAATATCAATTGCGGTTGGCAGATGGGCACTAGTGTTGCTGCTTTTAAACATGAAGATGTTGAAGATATTAAAGCTGATTATGAAATTATGACCAAAGGTTATGGTTATAAGGATGTGCAATTATTTAATGCTAAAGAAGCAAAAATATTAACTGGCTCGGATATTTATCATGGGTTATTATATGATACTGGGACAGGGCATTTAAATCCATTAAATTATACGCTAGGACTGGGTTCGATTCTTAAAAATTTTACTAATATTCATGTTTTTGAAAATAGTCCAGTTAGTTCAATTGAATTTAATGATCCGCTGCACACGATTATGGTTGCAGATAAATTTAAAATTAAAGCCAAAAAAATAGTTTTAGGTGCAAATTATGGAAATGATAAATTTTTACCTGATTTAGCATCATTAGCCTTAACTATGGATACTTTTATTATGGCAACTGAGAGTTTAAGTGATGAATTACTAAAAAAGATACTGCCTAATCGCATGGCGGTATATGATACACGCAACATAATGAATTATTATCGTCTTACTGAAAAAAACAATTTAATTTTTGGCGGTGGAGATTCCTTTGGTCAATATGAATTAAAGGATATTATGGACGGTTTATATCGTGAATTAATTAATACTTTTCCTATGCTTGCTGGAATTGATATTGATGAATTTTGGTTTGGTAAAGACAGTGTAACAATTAATTTTGCACCACTAATAGGTAAAACTTACAATAGTACGGTATATTACGCTAAAGGTTACTCAGGTCAGGGGATGGCTTTGAGTAATTTAGTCGGTAAATTAGCCGCACAAGCAATTAATGGTAATAGTGCTGATTATGATTTATTTAGTAAAATCGAACCGGTAAAATTTACCAGCTCTAAATATTTGCAGGATTTAGCAATTAAAACTGCAATTGAGTACGATAAATTTAGAGATAAATACTTATAACAACAGAGAGTATTACTTAGCTTTATTATAAAAGATTTTATGCCATAAATAAAATATAATAAAAGGTAATACTCCGGCATAAATTGAAATCTTTTCATAAATAGTCATAGTATCAGTAAAAGTTAAAAATTGCGATAAAATAATGATAAATAGTACTATGATTGATATCACTTGCGCATACGGGTAAAACTTTGCTTTATAAATTAAATTTATATTATTTTGTTTAACAAATTTAACGCGAAATTTATAATGAGTAATAGCAATTCCAACCCACGCTACAAAGCAAGAAATTGATGCAATATTAACCAGCATTGTAAACAAGATACCATTTTTTATAAACGAGCTTAAAAAGGCAAGACAGCCAAATAAGGCGGTAAAAAGCAGAGCATTAGTTGGTGTGCCATGTTTATTTAATTTGCTAACAACTTTATTTTTTGATCTATTTCCCAGAAACCACATAATTCTAGATGAAGAATAAATGCTTGCATTGGCTGCGGATAATAATGCAATTAAAATAATAAAATTAATTACATCACCAGCAAATCTACCAATGTATTTAGCAAATAATAAAGTATATGGACTGGATAAAACTTGACTATTAAGTAGTTTAGCATCGGAATAATTAAATAAAGCACTAATAATAAAAATAGACAGAATATAAAACAAACTAATGCGCCAGAAAATTAATTTTACTGCTTTAGGAATGCTAACACTCGGGTCCTTAGTTTCACCTGATGCGACACCAATTAACTCCGTGCCTTGAAATGAATAGCCAGCAAAAAGAAATACCGTAACTATCCCTAAAAAACCATTATGAAAAGGAGCATCTCCACTAGTAAAATTAGTTACTACTGTTGCCGGATGGCTAATAATAATTAAAATGCCACAAATAATAAACACAATTATTACCGCAACCTTAATGAACGACATAAAATATTCAACTTCACCATAGAGTCGAACTGAAAAAATATTAAAAAGTAAAATTAGAATAAAAAATGTTATTGAGAATATAACTGAATTAACATTAGGAAACCAATAAGCCATAATTAAACTAGCGGCAGAAATCTCAGCAGCAACGGTGATAGCCCAACTTAGCCAATAATTGTACCCCATGGCAAAACCATAAGATTCACCTACATATTGATAGCCATAATCACATAAAGAACCGGAACTTGGGCAATGAACACTCATCTCGCCCAAACTAGTCATTAAAAAATAAACAATAATTGAAATTAAAATGTAACTAAATAGTGCGCCACCTGGTCCACCGGTTGCAATCGAATATCCACTAGCTAAAAAAATTCCAGTGCCAATTGAACCGCCAAGAGCAATCATATTTACATGTCTAGTTTCTAAAGCTTTTTTTAAAGTTGCCATGATAATATTCTCAAATAAAATTAGTTAGTTAAATTAGTTTGAAGGCAATTAGCCAAACGTATATAGTCATCAACTGTTAGATTCTCTGCTCTGTTTTGCGGATCAATATTTAACTGACTAAAGATTTCTTTAGTAACCGTACTTTTTAAGCTATTTGCAATTGTCTTTCTTCTTTGACTAAAAGCTTGGGTTACCACTGTATTTAAAATTTTAGCATTTACTGCAGCTATTTGTTTTGAATTTTTCGGAATTAATCTAATAATAGCAGATTCAACTTTAGGTTGCGGCGTAAAACAAGTTTTACTTACATTAAATAGTTTATAACAATTAAATTTGTATTGTAACATAATTGATAAGCGACCATATGCACTACAATTCGGAGCAGCACAAATACGGTCCACTACTTCTTGTTGTAACATGAAGTGCATATCTTTAATGTTGGAATATTGGGCTAAATGAAATAATAGCGGAGTTGAAATATTGTAGGGTAAATTACCAATGATACGCATGGCATCAGTGTTAAAAATTGCATAATCAAATTTAAGGGCATCGGCGGCATAAAGATTGATCTTAGGATGTGCTTTAGCTTGAATGTAGGAAACAATATCGCGATCTAACTCAATCAAATTTAGTTGGTCTACTAATTCAAGTAAAGGTAGAGTGATGGCACCAAAGCCTGGGCCAATTTCTATCACAAAATCATCTTTTTGCGGATTAATGCTATTAATTATTTGATTAATAATAACTTCATCTTTAAGAAAGTTCTGGCCAAAACGTTTTTTTACTTGAAAACTCATTGTTTATACTTTTTTTGTTGCAAAATAAGAATAATTCCTGAAATCAGTAAAAACAAAATACTTAAACCGGTAGTACCAAATACCTTAAATTTAACCCAAAAATATTCAGAAAAATTTAAGGCCACAAATAAATTAAGTATTCCCATTACAATAAAAAACAAGCCCCAGGCAATATTAATTTTATTCCATAAACTATCCGGTACTGTTATTTCTTTAGCTAAAAGCAATTTAATGCCATTTTTACCTGCCGCCTGACCAATTAGAATTGAGCCACCAATTAATACAAATAGTACTGTTGGTTTTAACATAATAAACGTCTTATTGTGTAAGATTAGAGTTAGTCCACCAAAAACTGTAATTAGCAATGTATTTAGCCAAATATTTTTTGCAACCTTTTTATATTTAAGTTTAAATAAAATTAATTGTAACCAGCTTGCCACTATGCACACTGCAGTTGCAATAAATAAATTTTTAGTTATATAATATATCGCAAAAAATGCGATTAATGGTAATAATTCAAAAAGGATATTGTTTTGCATAATTTACTCATTGATTTCAAAGGTTATCATTATAGCATATTATGGTATAATTTAAAAACTTACTAGAATCTTTGTTGGAGTATGCATGTTAGGATTTTTGTTTTCATCTTTTTTATTGGCAGGAGCTGCAGTAGGTTCTGGTATTTTAGCTTTACCAATTTTAGCTGCTGCACCAGGATTTATTAATGCTTTAGTTTTTATCACATTAACTTTTATTTGTGCTCTAGTTATCGCTAAAAAAAGCATTTATCTTTATGCTACTTACACCAATCATGATGTCAATGCTGCCACTATTGCCAAAGATTATCTAGGGATGAAGGGCTATTGGAGCAGTATTATACTAAATCTGCTGTCTATGGGTGGGTGCACTGCGGCTTATATTACGGTAGGTGGTGAAATTCTATGTAAAGTACTGTTACCTAAGATAAATATATTTGTAAATGAGACAATGGGAATTACAATATTTTTATTAATTTTTGCACCACTATTTGTTGCTGGAATTAATTACATTAGTCGTATCAATGGTTTAATCTTTTTAACTAAATATATTTGCTTATTTGTTGTTATTGTTGTTGGTCTAAAGTTTATTACCTTGCAGCAATTAGGTTTTATTCCCGAAGGATTGATTTATTTGGGATCTGGGGCCTCAACTATGCTGGCAATTTGGGTGATGCATATGACTTTGCCCATAGTTTTAAAATTAAATGATTGGAATCCGAAAAAAGCATATGCTGCGGTAAAACTAGGTTTAGGTATTGCTGCAATATTATATGTGGGTTGGTTAGTGGTAATTTTATCATTAGTGTCGCGCCAGCAATTTTTACAATTAAGATCAATTGGGGATATTTTACATTATTTAGTTGAAACAGCGCATATTTCGCCACTAATGCAGGTATTAATTGCAGTTTTTTCATCGATAACAGTGTTAACTTCATTTCTATCCATTGGCTTTTCGTTAATTGAGTTTTTAATTGATGCTATGAATTTAAAGGATGGAGTAGTATCAAGATTTGGTGCTATGCTGCTGGCCTTTATTATTCCTGCGACTATTGCCGTGTTATTTGCCAAACAATTTGTTAAAATTTATCAACAATCAAACATCTTTTCAATTGGTTCAGCATTAATTCCAGCAATAGTAGTGTTAGTTTATAATAAAAAAAATAATTTACCGCAGTCAAAATTATTAATTGCTGCCATAATCTTTGGAGTATTAATTATTATGTCGCAAATTTTAAATGATTTTGGCATATTGCCCAATTTTGTTGATTAAATAGTAGGTTAGATATGAATAAATTAATTGTGGCTAATTGGAAAATGAATGGTGGTGTGGTGCATTTGCAGCAAACTCTTAATGCTCTAATGACTACAACGATTACCCAAAATTGTGATGTGGTTTTAGCTCTGCCGACATTGTATATTAGTCAGGCAGCGGAACTATTTACCGCAAATAATACATCTATTAAAATTGCGGCTCAGGATTTAAGTCGATTTGATGCTTTTGGTCCTTATACCGGAGAAATTAGTGCAACTATGCTTGCTGAGTTTATGGTTGAGTATGTTTTAATTGGTCATTCGGAACGCAGAACTTTATTTAATGAAACTGCAGCAGTGCTGCAAGCGAAACTAAATAATGCACTAAAAAACAAATTAAAAATAATTTATTGTGTGGGTGAGGATTTAAGTATTCGCCAAGCTGGCAAGTATAAAGAATTTATTGTAGAGCAATTGGAACTGTTAACTAAATTAAGTGCTTTAAACGAGATCGTTATTGCTTATGAACCAATTTGGTCAATCGGTACTGGTTTAATTCCTAGTGGCGAGGAAATTGCTGAAATAATGGATTTAATTTATGCATTTGTGCAAAATAATTTGATTCATGTTAAAATAACTGCTTTGTATGGCGGTAGTGTGAATGAGAATAATGCCTATTCTATTCTTAATATTGCTCATGTAGGTGGTGTGTTGGTAGGTGGAGCGTCATTAAAAGCCCAAGAGTTTGCTAACATATGTAACAAACATTTTATTAAATGAAATAAATAATGGAATTTTTAAAAACATTCATCTGGATAATTCAAATAATTGCGGCGATTACAATAATTGTTTTAGTATTATTGCAACATGGTAAAGGGGCTGATGCTGGAGCTACTTTTGGTTCTGGCGGTGGCTCAGGTTCTTTATTTGGTGCAAGTGGTTCAGCTAATTTCTTAAGTAGAGCAACGGCTATTTTTGCGACCATATTTTTTGTGGCAACCTTTGTCTTAGTATTATTAAATACTGGTGGTAGATTAGGTGATGCTGGAGTGATGACGCACTATAAAGCAAATGCAAGTGCAAATCAAGTTAAAGTAAGCTCGGCGGTTAATACCAATTCTAAAAATCAAATTCCTAATTAGTTTGCTAGCCGATATGGTGGAACTGGTAGACACGCCATCTTGAGGTGGTGGTGATTCTTATCGTGTGGGTTCGAGTCCCACTATCGGCACCACGTGTAAATTTAATACGGTTTAAATTTATCTAATAAGTCAAATAGAATCAAGCGTTATGACAGTTTTATTGTCTAATGTGATACAAACAGATTTGACTACATCTAAGGTTTTTGTGTATAATTTAGTGTATATTAAAAATTACATTAAAACGGGTGGTATACACATGTTAACTGATACACAAATTAAAGCATGTAAATTAACAATAAAAGGTAAAACCAATACTTTAACTGATGGTGAAGGTTTATTATTATTTATTACTCATACTGGTAAGTATTGGCGATTTCGTTTTAGATTTATAGATAAACAACAAATAATGACCTTTGGTCAATATCCGTCAGTTTCATTAGATGAAGCAAGAAAACGTAGAGCGAAAGTTAAAGAATTGTTAGCTAAAGGTATTGACCCAAGAGAACAGCAACAAAGTGATACAAACACCTTTGATAAGATTGCAGCTTTATGGCTTGAAAATTGGAAGGCGAATAAAAGTGAAAATCATATAAATAGAGTAATAAGGCGATATCAATTAAATATTCAACCACAATTAGGTAATAAATTAATTAAAGATATTACAACAAAGATGGTAATAGATTTAGTTATTAAAGTAAATAGCCGTGGGGCAAGAGATGTTGCAAGTAGAATTTTGAATCATATCAGTCAAATTTTTAGATTTGCCATAGTACATGAATATATTACATATAATCCGATAACAATTAAGCCAGCCGATATTTTACCAGCACATACTATTACAAACTTAGCCCGTATTGAAGAGCGAGAATTAGGAGTGTTATTGCAAAGAATAGAGGCATATCAAGGTACACCAATAACAAGAATAGCAATCAAGCTTATAGCATTAACTTTTGTTAGAACTGGCGAATTAATTGGAGCAAAATGGAGTGAGTTTGATTTTGCAAATGCTAGATGGAATATACCTGCGATTCGAATGAAGATGAGGAAACCTCACATAGTGCCACTAGCGAAACAAACAATTTCACTATTAAATAGTTTGAAATATATTACAGGAGCTAATGAGTATTTATTTCCAAGTGATACTCGAACTACAAAAGCAACAATGAGTAATAATACCATACTTCAAGCATTAAAACGCATGGGTTATCAAGGTAAAATGACTGGGCATGGATTTCGTGGTCTTGCAAGTACAATTCTACATGAACAAGAATATAATCATGACCATATTGAATTACAGTTAGCACATTCTCCACGTAATACAGTAAGTGCTGCATATAACCATGCTTTATATTTGGAGCCAAGAGCTAAGATGATGCAAGATTGGGCTGATTACTTGGATAGAAGAAGAAATGAATAGTAATAAAAAAGTCAAAATTAGTATAGAATTATCTTCACTAATTGATATATTGACAGATATGATTAAAAGTGTAACAAATAAACAATTGTTATT
>JAPJMP010000011.1 GCA_026461645.1 Burkholderiales bacterium | reverse complement strand
GTGGAAAAATCAGTTAAGGCTAAAAAGAGTATTGAAGCTGAAGAGGACGTAGATGCGCTAAAAGGTAAAGCACCTTTTGGTAAAGTGGTTAAAAAGCCAAATAAAATGAAAATAATTGGCATGGAAGATTCATCAATTGAGGATGTGGTGCTAGATAATGAAGATGCTAGTAATTTAAGTGTGTTAGAGCAAATTCCTGATATCTATAAAGCGAAGCATGGTAGTACAAAGAGATTTGATAAAAATAAACATTTTAAGGCACCTAAAATTCAAGAGTTTCAAAAACCAACGCAAAAACAACAAATGGAAGTTGTGGTTCCAGAAATGGTAACAGTAAGTGATTTAGCACACAAAATGGCAGTTAAGTCATCAGAAGTGATTAAAGTTCTTATGAAAATGGGAATGATGGTAACTATTAATCAGGCATTAGATCAAGATACTGCTTCATTAGTTGTTGAAGAATTCGGTAATACAGTTAAACTATCTAAAGAATCAGATGTAGAAAATATTCTTGAGTACGAAAATATCTCAAGTGATAAAATAAATATGCAACCGCGAGCACCGATTGTTACCATAATGGGGCACGTTGACCACGGTAAAACATCATTATTAGATTATATTCGTAAAACCAAGGTGGCACATGGTGAAGCTGGGGGTATTACTCAGCATATCGGTGCTTATCATGTTGATACTGGGCATGGCATAATAACTTTCTTAGATACTCCAGGACATGAGGCTTTTACTCAATTAAGAGCCAGAGGAGCAAAATTAACAGACATCGTTATTTTAGTAGTTGCTGCTGATGATGGAGTAATGCCACAGACAGTAGAAGCGATTAACCACGCCAAAGCTGCTGCAGTGCCAATTATTGTAGCTATTAATAAAATGGATAAACCTGGGGTTAATCCGGAAAAAGTTAAGCAAGAATTAAGCCAATATGAAATTGTCCCTGAAGAGTGGGGTGGTGATGTAATGTTTGTGCCAATTTCTGCGCTAACTGGAATGGGTATAGATAATTTACTTGAAACTATTTTATTGCAAGCTGAGGTTCTAGAGTTGAAGGCTGCAGTTAATACTCCGGCAAAAGCAGTGGTAATTGAATCAAGGTTGGATCGCGGCAGAGGTTCAGTGGTAACTGTTTTAGTGCAAAGTGGGACTTTAAATAAAGGAGACTTTGTTCTAGCTGGAACAACATACGGCAGAATTCGAGCTTTACAAAATGAAATTGGTAAACATGTTGATTCAGCTGGGCCAGCAATTCCTGTGGAATTATTGGGTTTAACTGATGTGCCAAATGCTGGTGATGATATGAGCGTAATTAATGATGAAAGAAAAGCTCGAGAAATTGCAGCATTTAGGTCAGAAAAGCTGCGCATGGAAAAACAATCAAAACAACAATCAGCTAAATTAGAAAATTTATTTTCAGGAATTCGTGAGGGTGAAGTGCAACAATTACCTGTCATCATTAAATCTGATGTACAGGGTTCATACGAAGCTATTACTAGTTCATTAGAGCGGCTATCAAATGATGAGGTTAAAGTTTCAGTGATTCATGCAGCTGTTGGTGGAATTAATGAATCTGATATAAATTTAGCGTATGCATCAAATGCTGTTGTAATTGGTTTTAATAGTAGAGCAGATTCAAATGCTAAGCGTTTATCTGAATCGTATAATGTTCAAATTCGCTACTATAATATTATTTATGAAATAATTGATGATATTAAAGCAGCAATTAGTGGTATGTTATCACCGGAACAAAAAGAAGTAATTATTGGTAATGTAAATGTTAGACAGTTGTTTAGTATTGGCAAAATAGTTATTGCAGGATGCATGGTTACCGATGGTTTAATTAAACGCACATCCAAAGTTAGATTAATTCGTGATGGTTTAGTAATTCATTCAGGCGAACTAAGTTCGCTTAAACGTTTCAAAGATGACGTTAAAGAAGTAAAATTTGGTTATGAATGCGGATTATCTTTAAACGATTACAATGATCTTAAAGAAGGTGATACTATTGAGGTTTATGAAATTACAGAGGTTAAGCGTACAATTTAAATTGCAGCATGTTTTCTATTTAAGTGTAATTTTATGGATAATGATGGCTATAACTGGTTGTGCAACTTTGTATGGGCAAAATGAGCATAGTATTAATATTGACTCATATCCTCATGCTGCAGATGTGTATATGAATGGCGTATTGTATGGGCGAACACCAGCAACAGTAGTGTTGCCTAGAGTTAATTATCAACCCACAACTATAATACTAAAGAAATATGGGTATTTAAGCCATACGTTGCAAATTCCAAGTAAAATACAAAGTGTTGCATATTGGGATACTTTATTTCCACCATTCTATCTTGTAGATGTTGGTACTGGATGTTTATTTAAAATAAAAGATGGAAATACCAATTTTAATATTCAATTAGAAAGTTCGAGTCAGTGATAAATTATTGTAAAGAATAAATAAGATGAGAAAATATAGTCATAGCAGATCGAAAAGAATTGCTGATCAAATTCAAAAAGATATTGTTGAAATATTGCGCCGAAGAGTAAAAGATCCAAGAATTCAGTGGGTTACAATCAACGATGTAGAGGTAACTGAAGATAATACTTGGGCTAAAATTTATTGGACAGTACTAGATGATAATAAAAAAGAAGAAGTCACGCAAGCATTAGATAGTGCAAAAGGATTTATTCGTGCCGAATTATCTAAAGGTTTTCAAACTTATACAATTCCACAAATAAAATTTGTTTTTGATGATTCTTTAATAAGAGGAAGTAACATTCTTAATGTTTTATATAAATTAAAGAATGAATAGCAAGAATCAGCTACAAATTAATGGTGTATTGCTATTAAATAAGACAAAAGGAATCTCTAGTAATAAAGCGCTGCAAATAGTTAAAAGAATATATCAAGCGAGTAAAGCTGGACATACTGGAACTTTAGATCCATTAGCTACAGGTTTATTGCCAATTTGTTTTGGAGAAGCAACCAAATTTGCATCAATGCTTCTTGAGGGTAAAAAGGAATATATTGCCACAATTCAACTAGGGCAGGCAACAACCACTTACGATGCTGAAGGCGAAATAACTTTTACCAGTGATGTGACGGTTAAATTGGCGCAAATACAACAAGCATTATTACAATTTCAGGGCGAAATTGAACAGCGACCACCAATCTATTCAGCGCTTAAAGTAAATGGTAAGCGTTTGTATCAATATGCTCAACAGCAGCAACCAGTAGAAATAAAAACACGAAAAATAATTATATATGCAATAGATCTAATTGAATATAATACTTTAACTCAACAAATAAAGTTGCAGGTGCTGTGTAGTAAGGGTACTTATATTAGAAGTTTAGCGCATGATATTGGAAAAGTCTTAGATTGTGGTGGTTATTTAGCCAATTTAATTCGCACTCAAACACTAGGTTTTAGTTTACAAGAAAATATTACCATAGATAATTTAACACAATTAAATAAGCAACAGTTACAACAATTACTGCTGCCACTTGATTGTTTAGTACAACATTTGCCTAAATATGAAATATCAGCTACGGATTATCTTAAAGTGAAAAATGGGCATGCATTTACAGTGGCGCCAGAAAATAATTTAGCATTATCCACACCAATTAGGCTTTATTATAATCATACTTTTCTTGGCATAGGGCAATATAATCCATGCGAATATTTACTTCAGCCCAAGCGTTTAATCTCACAAGTATTAAATTAAAAAAGCTAAGCTAAATTCAAGGTTATTTTAAAACTATTTGAATTTATATTGCGTTATAATTTAACCACATATTGCGCTGCTATTGCTCTAAATTGTTCAATTTGATTATGTATCCACATTGAGTCCATATTTAATTCTTTAGCCATTAATTTCGCTACTTTAGGACAAATTTCAATTGCGGCTTTGGCATCTAAAAATAAAGCTCTAGTTCTCCTAGCTAAAATATCTTCAAGAGTTTTGGCTTTTTCAAAACGAACTTGATAAATAATTTCGGCGGTAAAATATGGTAAGCGCGGATGTAATTGTGAGTCATCATCTAGTTCTTGCTGAATTTCTTTAATTTTCGTATATTCAGTACCATATACACTTAATGGATAATCCAAATTTTCAGTGGTATAACCAAACAGTTTAAGACTTTTAGTCATAGAGGTGGATGCAGATAGTAGATCTTTTTTTATCGCAAAATTAATTGTATCTTCCGCCATTTTTCTATATATAGTCCATTTGCCACCAACAATAGTAATTAAATTACTCATGCTAAGAATTATTTCATGGTTGCGTGAAATTTTAGCGGTATTAATTGCATGTTCTGGTTTAACTAGTGGTCTTTGTCCAGCAAACATTGATTTAATGTCAGAACGGTTAATTAAACGAGTTGAATATTGGTTAATTGTTTCTAAAATAAAATCAATTTCACTTTCTAATGGTTGAGGGTCTAGTTGCGGTTGTTTAACCGAAATATCAGTTGTACCAACAACAATTTTACCTCGCCATGGCAAAATAAATAAAACACGATCATCATTCGTTTTAGGAATTAAGATGGCATGATTAGAAGGAAAAATATCTGCATTGAAAACTAAATGTGTACCTTGAGCCGCGGTTACTTTGTTGTGCTCTTCACCTGGTTCATCCAAATTTAAAATTGAATTAGTAAAGGTCCCAGTTGCATTTACAACTAATTTAGTTAAAATTTGTTTTTCTTCTTGATTAATTTCATCAAGAACTCTAAGTCCATTAATTTTATATTCAGAATCTTTAATAAAACCTATAACATTATGATAATTTAAAGCTTCACCACCAAATGATTCAAATGTTTTCATTAAGGTAACTAGCATACGTGTATCATCAAATTGACCATCGTAATACACGGCGCTGCCAATTAATTTATTTTGATTTAAATGCGGAGCAATGGCAATGGTTTCTGCCTTATTAAGAAACTTACTTTTACCTATTTTATATTTGCCTGCTAAAAAATCGTAAAGATAAATGCCTACTAAATATTTAAGTTTTTCTGCATATGAATAAAATGGAATTAAATATGGTTGGCTTTTAGCGATGTGGGGGGCATTATTAATAAATGAGTAGCGTTCAGTTAAGCCTTCTTTGACTAACTTGAAATCAAAGTTTGCCAGATAACGAATGCCACCATGCACTAGTTTGGTTGATTTGGAGGAAGTTCCCTTACCAAAATCATGTGATTCAAATAAAATAGTTTTGTAACCACGCGAAGCTGCTTCAACTGCAACTCCAAGACCAGTTGCACCGCCTCCTATAATGGCAATATCGTAAATTTCTGTCATTTTCTTATCCAGTTTTTTGATCTTGATGTGGCTTCATGCCAATAGTCTAAAAGCTCTTGACGCACTGAAGGTGACATATTAGGCTCAAAACGTTTATCAAGTTTAGTAATAGAGTGCAGTTCATTAACATTTTGCCAAAAGCCAACTGCAATTCCTGCTAAATATGCTGCTCCAAGTGCTGTTAACTCTAAACACTTAGGTCGTTCTACAGCAACATTTAAAATGTCTGCCTGAAATTGCATTAAAAAATTATTTTTACAGGCACCACCATCAACTCTTAAGGTTGATAGCTGTTTATTTGAATCCGCTTCCATGGCTTTAACTAAATCATTAACCTGAAAGGCTATTGCTTCTAATGCCGCTCTTGCTATATGCGCATCAGTAGTTCCACGAGTAATTCCAAAAATAGTACCACGCGCGTATTGATCCCAATGTGGTGCACCTAATCCTGAAAATGCAGGCACTAAATAAATTCCACCATTATCCTTAACGCTAGTTGCAAGTTTTTCAATTTCAGGTGAATTATCGATAAATTTTAAACCATCTCTAACCCATTGAGTAATTCCTCCACCAATAAAAACACTACCCTCAAGACAATACTGACGCACATTATTGACATTCCAGCCAATAGTCGTTAATAAATTATTTTTTGAAGGTAACGCTTGTTCTCCTGTATTCATTAGCAAAAAGCAACCAGTACCATATGTGTTTTTTATCATGCCAGGGCTGAGACATAAATTACCAAAAGTTGCTGCTTGTTGATCACCAGCAACTCCAGCTATTGGAATTCTTGAACCAAATAAACCTGAGCTGGCTTCCCCAATAATACCTGAGGATGGTTTAACTTCCGGTAGCATTTCGCGTGGAATATCTAAAATATCTAATAATTCTTGATCCCAACATCCAGTATGAATGTTAAATAATAAGGTGCGTGATGCATTTGATTCATCAGTTACATGGTTTCTTTTGTTAGTTAAATTCCAAATTAGCCATGAATCAACTGTACCAAAAGCCAATTTTCCGCTTTTAGCTAAATTACGGCTATTAGGTACATTATCTAAAATCCATTTTAATTTTGTTCCAGAAAAATAAGCATCAAGCACCAAACCGGTTTTTAATTTAAATTTTTCAGCTAACCCCTTTTGTTTTAATTCATCTATAATAAAAGAAGTTCTGCGATCCTGCCATACAATTGCATTATAAATTGGAATTCCTGTTTCAATATTCCAAACAACTGTTGTTTCTCTTTGATTAGTAATTCCAATTGCCGCAATTTCTTCTGCGGTTATTTGAGCTTTTACCAAAGCCATCTTGGCCACCGACAATTGACTTAGCCAAATTTCATTAGCATCATGTTCAACCCATCCTGGCTGAGGGAATATTTGTTTAAACTCTTGACTTTCAACGGATACAATTTCCCCTTGTTTATTAAATATAATGCCGCGTGATGAAGTGGTGCCTTGATCTAGTGATAGTATATATTTTGTCATTATTTACCTACCTTTTTTCCAATTGTTAAATCATATAGAATAGCCCCAAGTGGGCCGCCAATTAATGAGCCAACTATTACTTGCGTCCATACAAGCGAACCATCTGTTAAACCGTTGTTTTTAAAATCTAATAACGTAACTAATAACCTTGGGCTAAAATCACGTGCTGGATTTATTCCATAGCCATGCATGCCGCCAAACGACATTCCAATTCCAACTACTAGTAATCCCACTGCCGCTGGAACTAAAAACGAAGCCTTTTCTTCACTAAAGTGATCAATAATAGCTAAAATACCAAACATTAAAATTGCTGTGCCAATTAATTCAGACATTACACTAGCAAAATAATCATTAGGCATAGCGGGAAAAGTTGTAAACATCGCAGCTGAATGACTTAAAGTTGGATCTGCCATGAGTAATTTAGTACGATAAAAATAATAAACCAAAGCAGCACCGATAAAAGCCCCAAGCATTTGCGCAACAATATAATAGGGAACTTTCTTGCTTGGAAAACGTTTGGTTACCCATAAAGCTATAGTTACTGCCGGATTAAGGTGAGCTCCACTAATTCTTGCACTAACTAAAATTCCAAAAAACACACCTAGTCCCCAGGCAAAGGTAATATTAACAAAACCGCCAAGGTTGAAAACAGTATTCATAACGCATACACCTTCCCCAAAGAGCAAGATGAACATAGTGCCAATTAACTCAGCCATACTTTGACGAATAATTTCTTTATTTTGCATTTTTTTTAAACCTTTCTAAACGTTTAGCATTAGGAGAATTATGTAATTTACGGTATATTTCAAGGCGATCGTTGGCTTTTAATAAATATGTAGAAATATCAATTTTTTTGCCAAAAACACCAACACCTAAATTAGTAACCTCAGTAAAATCTAGTTCAGGAAAAATTTTATCTAATGCAGATAACTTTAAAACTTCAACTACTGATATCCCTGAACTAATGTTACATTCCACCACAACTTGCTTAGCGCTTGTGGCATAAACAACCTCAACTCGCATTTTGTATATCTGCCTGTTTAATAAAACAATCAACAATTGTTTTACAAATATGATTAAAAACAGGACTTAATAATGCCTCAAAAATTTGGCTTGAGAATTTATAATCCAGAGTGAAAGTGATTTTGCAACCATTTACCCCTAATGGAGTGAATTGCCATAAACCACTCAAATTTTCAAATGGGCCATCTACTAAAAACATTTGAATTGAGTCATAAGGAGTGTTTATATTTTTTGTTATAAATGAAGTTTTTATTTTAAAGTATTCAATACAAATTGAGCCAATAACAATATCATCATATTGGTCTTTAATTTCACTTTGGCTACACCAAGGTAAATATTTTGAATAGTTATCTATATCACTAACTAAATCAAACATTGTTTGAGCTGAATGGTTAATAATTACTGTTTTACTAATATTATGCGTTTTTTTAAGCATTAGATTTTATCTTTTTACAACATAGTATATAATTAACATTAACTTTAGATGTTAAATAACCACTGGCAGTAATAGGGTTATATCCAATTCCACTAATGGCTAAAATTTGTAAATTATGCCGCATCAATAATTTATTTAGTTCGGATGGCTTAATAAATTTGGCATAATCATGGGTGCCGCGTGGCACAATTTTCAATAAATACTCTGCTGCTATCACTCCAAGCAAATAACTGGTTAAATTGCGGTTTAAAGTGGAGAAGAACGCAACTCCTTCTGGTTTAAGAATGGCACTGCAGTACTCAATAATATATTCTGGGTCTGGTACGTGTTCAAGCAGCTCCAAACAAGTAACAATATCAAATTTCTCTGAGTTTTTTTCTGCAAAGTCTTTGATATCCTCACACTGATAAGTTATGTTTAAATTTGTTTCATACAAGTGGAGCTTTGCAATTTCAATTGCTTGTGGCGCAAGATCGATTCCAGTAACTTGTGCTCCTTGTTGAGATAATGCTTCAGATAATATTCCACCACCGCAACCTACATCTAAAACCAATTGATTGCTCAGACTAACTTGTGATTTGATAAATTCAAGACGTGTTGGGTTAATATGATGTAAGGTTTTTAGTTCGCCTGCGGTATCCCACCACTTTTGTGCTAAATTATTAAATTTATTAATTTCTTTTAAATCAGAATTCATTTGTATTCGCCTGTTTCTCATTAGAGGCTAAACGACGGTTTACAAAATTCAAAAAATCATCGTTAAATTTATACATTTTACTAGCCAATAAGTTAATATCAGCTGTATATTTATTATAAAAGATATATGCAGGAATAGCAACAAATAAACCAATTGCTGTAGCCACAAGTGCTTCAGCAATGCCTGGAGCTACTAAGGCTAAGGTTGCCTGTCCAGTTGATCCTAGGCCAATAAAGGCGTGCATAATTCCCCATACCGTACCTAATAGGCCTATGTATGGACTTACTGAACCAAATGTGGCTAAAGTGCTAAGGCTAGATTCATATTTAGCAATTTCAATATCAGTTGTTGCATTTAATGAACGTTCAATATTATCAAGAATAATGTTGTTATTAGAAATTTTATTGCTGGTGAGTTTATTGTATTCGGTAATACCGTTATAAAAAAGAGCTGCAGTTGTGTTTTTATTGTTTTTGGCACTAACACTGATAAATAAATCAGATATGTTAGTTGTTGCATTATATTGTTTGTTAAAACTATTTGTATCAAACTTTGCTTTTGCTAAGCTGGCAAATTTATTGAGTATTATACCCCAAGAGATAACAGAAAACAACAATAAAATTGCTATTACAAATTGAACCACTATACTTGCATTAAGAATTAGTGTAATAATTGAAAACTCTTGTTGCACAACGATTTACCCTTAAATAAAAATTGCTTTATTACCAATGTCGGTACGATATTGCATACAATTAAAATTTATTTTTTTAACAGCTTCATACACTTGTGTTTGGGCATCAGCTAATTTATCTGCCATGCTAACAACACATAAAACTCTACCGCCATTAGTTAAGTATTGATTATTTTCATATTTAGTTCCAGCATGAAATATTTTTACATTTGCTGGCATTTGTTCTAACCCATATATTATATCATTATTCCTTGAGATGTTAGGATATCCTTGACTTGCGATAACTACACCGATACTAAATTGATTAAACCACTGCGCTTTAATTTGGTCAAGTTGGCAATTTAATCCAGCTTCAATTAATTCAAATAAATCGCTATTTAATCTGTATAAAATTGGTTGAGTTTCAGGATCACCAAAGCGACAATTAAACTCTAATGTTTGTGGATTACCTTTGGTGTCAATCATTATTCCAGCATAAAGAAATCCAGTATAAGTGTGACCTAGTTTTTTAAAGCCATCAAGCACTGGTTGAATAATTTCATTAATAATTTTTTGGTGCATTGATTGAGTAACTATCGGAGCGGGGCAAGAAGCCCCCATTCCACCAGTATTGGGGCCAATATCATTATCAAGTAAACGCTTATTATCTTGAGAAGTTGCCATGGGTAAAATATTATTACCGTCAACCATAACAATGAAACTTGCTTCAACACCTTGAATAAACTCTTCAATAACTACTTTACTACCTGCACTACCAAATTTATTATTATTAAAAATTTCTTGAATAAAATTTATTGCTTCAGTATTGTTGTTGGCTATTACTACGCCTTTACCTGCAGCTAAACCATCAGCCTTAATTACAAGAGGGAAGTTTTGCTGTGCTATATAATTTTTAGCACTGTTATAATCAGAAAAGCTTTGATATTTTGCTGTAGGAATATTATTCGCCAGCATAAATGCTTTAGAAAAAACTTTAGAACTTTCTAATTGAGCGCAAAATTTAGTTGGTCCCCAAATTTTTAAGTCATGGGCTCTAAATTCATCAACAATTCCATTTGCTAATGGAACCTCAGGCCCAACTACAGTAAAAAATATATCATTTTGTTTTGCGAATGTAATTAACTCGCTAATAGTGTGAAGATTAATATTAGTAATATTTTTCTCGGTTGCTGTACCGCCATTACCTGGAGCAACAAATATCATATTGACGTGTTTAGACTTCGATATTTTCCAGGCAAGAGCATGTTCTCTTCCGCCTGAACCAATGATTAAAATATTTTTTTTTAGCATAAATGTAAATTAGGTAGTAAACCCATCTCCTTAACAGCATTAAATGTAATAAGTAAATCCTGATTAACTAAATTATATAATTCATTATAAGATTCAATAATAAAATAATTTTTTTGTAATTCATCGTAACGATATGGGGTGCGAAGCAATTTGATTAAATCCAACTTATGGCGCTGAGGAGTATTTGAATGCAGTGAGTAGGAGGTCTCAGTTTGAGAAGATAAAATTCCAGCTCCATAAGCCTTTAGGCTAGAATCTTCTTGAATTAGACCAAACTCCACCGTGAACCAAAATAGTCGACCTAACATTGGCTGATACTCTTTAGGTAAATTAACTCCAAAAAGTCCAACCTTGTGCACAAAAGATGCAAAATCTGAATTGGTTAGCATTGGACAATGACCAAAAATTTCATGAAATATATCTGGCTCTTTAAGATACTTTAATTCTTCTTTTGAGCGAATAAAGCTTGCTGCGGGAAATTTCTTTTGTGCTAGTAAGTTATAAAAATAATTAAAATCAATTAATGCAGGAACTGGTTCAACAACCCATCCAGTTTCTTGATATAAAGTACGTGAAATTAATTTAGGTTGAGGAATTTTATCATGCGGTAAATTCAATTTTTCCATTCCCAACAAATAAGCTGAGGAACCACATTCTTTGATTAAATTTATTTGTTGCTGGTATAAAATATTCCAAATTGCATGGTCATTATCTGAATAAGGAATTATGCCATTACTATCCGGGGTATAAGCTTGATATTTACTTTCCATGTATAACTCTATAAAAATTTAATACATTTTAACAAAAAAAACTAAGTAAAAAAGTTTTTTATGTTTTGCATTGCGCTAATTAAAGGTAATTTAAGCCTTAAATTCAAATTCTGTTCTGGAAAAATTATCAACTCAATAGAATTTATCTG
>JAPJMP010000107.1 GCA_026461645.1 Burkholderiales bacterium | reverse complement strand
TATTTTGCCCAGCCGAATTATTTAATTGTGTTTTACCTGCCGAAGCATTATTTGAATTACCAGCAATATTTTGTTGATTATTACTTAAGTTAACTGCGCTAGCATTTAAATTATTATTTTCGCCACCTGACTTAACATCGGAGCTATTATCTTTAGCCACTGCAGCTCCTTGTGAAGCATTTAATGAGGTTACTTTACTAATAAACGATTCCATTAAATCAGGCGCTGGCGTTGAATTATCAATTGGGCCAGCTGCAGGAACTGGTACTGTGTTGGCATTACTTTCTGAAGTATACACATATTCATCATTATTTTTCCATGTGGCATTATGTAATACAGTAATTCCAGCAGGAATTGGCAACGAAGCTTCAGGTATTTTATTTAAGGCATAACGCATAAAGTCAAGCCAAATTGGCAAAGCAACGGTTGCTCCATAAGCATGTGCACCTAAAGTTCTTGGATTATCATAGCCAACCCAAGTAATAGTAGTTAAATTTGGTGTATAACCATTAAACCAAACATCTTTGGCATCACTTGTAGTTCCAGTTTTACCGGCAATATCATTGCGTTTTAATTCACGATAAACTCTTGCCCCTGTACCATATCTAACCACATCTTGCAAAATACTATTCATTACAAATGCATTTCGACTTGAAATTGTTGGATCATTTTTTCGTATATCTGGAACATCAGTTTTAGCTACAATATTACCTTTACTATCGGTAATAGTACTAATTAAAAATGGATTAATTAAATAGCCGCCGTTTGCAAATATAGAATAGCCTTCTGCCATTTGCATAGGTGTAACATCATTTACCCCCAATGCTAGAGTTAAATAAGGCTGAAACTGTGATTTATCAAAACCAAATTTAGTTAAATAATCAATCGCATACTGTGGTGTAATTTGATTTAAAATTTTAATAGTGGACACATTAAGTGAAAAGGTAAGCGCTTGTCTAAAACTTACTGGTCCATAAAATTCATTTTCATCATTTCTTGGACACCATTGACCGTTATTTTCTCCACCACTTGGAAAACAAATTTCACTATCATCAATCATAGTATTAGCACTAAAGCCATCTTCTAATGCTGCTGAGTAAATAAAAGGTTTAAATCCTGACCCAGGTTGACGCATAGCTTGCGTAACATGGTTAAAATTATTATGGGTAAAATCAAAACCGCCGACTAAGGCCTTAATTGAACCATTGTTCGGATCCAAGGCAACAATCGCGCCCTCAACTTGTGGCACTTGAGAAATAATATAACTACCATTTATGTTGCGCACTCGAATTATTGAGCCACGCTTTAATTGTTTATCATTATCAACAGTTAAATATTTACGCACAAAATCTAAATCTTTATTTTTAAACTCAAGCATGTTACCATTTCTTAATTTAACTTTTAAAAAATTATTAGCTGCTTGAGTTACAACGGCAACTTGCAAATCTCCATAATCGGAAACTGTGTCAAAAGCTGCAGTTATTTCCTGATTGGTTATTTCTGATGCTGCCTTATCTTTGTTAGACAACTGTTGTTCAGGCCCTCTATATCCTTGCTTAACATCAAATTGTAACAATCCATTTCTTAGTGATATATATGCTGCTTTTTCCATGCCACTATCAATGGTGGTATAAACCTTATATCCATCAGTATAAACATTATCACCATATTTATTATATAGCATTTGCCGTACCATTTCAGCCACATATCCGCCAGCATCAGTTTCATCATTAATAGACCCGCGAGCTATAATAATTTTTTCATTAATTGCTTGTTCGTATTGTTGTTGCGTTATAAAATTATTTGCACGCATACGTCCCAAAACATACATTTCTCTTTCATGCGAGCGCTTTTTATTTACTACTGGATTATACGCTGATGGAGCTTTGGGCAATCCAGCTAAAACAGCATATTCTGCAATGGATAATTTATCTAATGGCTTACCAAAGTATGTTAATGCTGCCTCTGCAAAGCCATAAGCGCGTTGCCCCAAATAAATTTGATTAATATATAATTCTAAAATTTGATCTTTAGTCAGAGAGTTTTCAATTTTATAGGATAATAAAACCTCATTAAATTTACGCGTATACGTTTTTTGTGAAGATAAAAAAAAGTTTCGTGCCACCTGCATAGTAATTGTGCTTGCTCCTGATTGCTTCCTTCCGGAAATTATATTAGACACCAACGCACGCACTACTCCAATATAATCAATTCCTCCATGCTGGTAAAATCGTTCATCTTCAGCCGATAAAATTGCTCCAACTAACATTTTGGGAGTGTTATTAAAACTAATAAATATTCGTCGCTCTTCACCAAACTGTCCTAATAAAATCTTATCTGAAGAATAAATTTGTAATGGAAGTTTAGGCTGATAATCACGTAATTCATTCATGCTAGGCAATTTAGGGTAAGTTGTAATTACCAGCACAGCAATTATTCCGGCACAAGCGGCACACAATATTATTACGCTAAAGATTAATTTAAAGATAAAAAAACCTTGATTTTGCTTATTTGGTTTAAACATTATATGTATTTATTCCCACTCAATAGTTGCCGGTGGTTTACCAGATATATCGTAAACAACACGATTAATAGATTTTACTTCATTTATAATTCTATTTGCCACATAAGTAATGAAATCAAACGGTAGATTTGCAACATTCGCTGTCATAAAATCTGTAGTCTCCACTGCGCGCAAAGCTACCACATACTCATAGGTTCTGCCATCCCCCATAACTCCAACGCTTTTAACTGGTAAAAAAACTGCAAATGCTTGCGCAACTTTATCATAATAATCAAAATTACGTAACTCTTCAATAAAGATTTTATCTGCTTGTTGTAACAACTCAACGTATTCTGGCTTGATTGCACCTAAAATTCGCACTCCCAGTCCTGGACCTGGAAAAGGATGACGATAAACTAATTTTTTATCTAAACCCAGCAGTACTCCTAATTTCCTAACTTCATCTTTAAATAATTCACGTAGTGGTTCTAATAATTTTAGGTGTAATGATTCAGGCAAACCACCAACATTATGATGTGATTTAATCGTATGTGAACTTTTTCCGCTGGCAGCTGATTCAATAACATCAGGATAAATTGTTCCCTGAGCTAAGTATTTAGCATCTCTAATTTCTTTAGCTTCACGCTGAAAAATTTCAACAAACAATTTACCAATAATTTTTCTTTTCTGTTCTGGATCTGTTACATTTTCTAATGCGCTATAAAATTCATCGCGGGCATCTATTTTAATTATATTTAACCCCATGAGTTCATGATAAGTTGTCATAACTTGTTCACTTTCATTGTAACGCAATAAACCGTTATCAACAAAAATACAAATTAAATTAGAGCCAATCGCCCTATCGATTAATGCTGCTGCTACACTACTATCAACCCCACCTGACAGTGCTAAAATAACTTTATCCTGTCCAACTTGTTGTTTAATTTTAGTTAAAACCATAGGAATAAAATCTGGCATTGTCCACGAAGCTTGACATTCACTTATAGTAAAAATAAAATTCTTTAATATAGCCAAGCCTTGTTTGGTATGACTTACTTCTGGGTGAAACTGTACCCCATATAATTTTAGTGCTTTATTTGCCATCGCCGCAATTGGGCACGAAGCATTGCTAGCTATAACTTCGAAACCAGTTGGCAGCTCTACCACTTTATCTCCATGACTCATCCAAACTTGAATATAGTCTTGCTCATTTTTTTGTCCATCACAAATATCTTCAAACAACTGCGAATGACAGTTAAATATTTCAGCATTACCAAATTCACGTTTACCAGAACTTATAACTTTACCACCTAGTTGATTTGCCATTGCTTGCATACCATAACAAATACCTAATACCGGAAGATTAAGTTTAAAAATTATGCTTGGAATTTGAGGTGTTTGCTGCTCGTAAGTAGAATTTGGCCCACCAGATAATATGATTGCTTTAGCTTTAAAATTAACAATTTTTTCATCATTTACATCATAAGGGAATATTTCACAGTAAACATTTAATTCACGAATTCTTCTAGCTATTAATTGTGTTACTTGCGACCCAAAATCTATGATTAAAATTTTATCAAGCATGAATTAATGTCCCTTGCGTATTACCTAATACTGAATCTCTTAAGCAGTTAGGTTTAAAAATATCACATACATCGATATTGATATTATGTTCACGGCATAAATCAAATGCGGACATATCCATTACACGCAAATTTTGTTGAATGGCTTGATCAAAAGTTATTGTGCCAAACTTAACGGCATTCGAATATATTTTAGGGTCCATGTCGTATACCCCATCAACTTTAGTTGCTTTAATTAATAAATCAGCCTGCATTTCAATTGCTCTTAGAGCCGCACCACTATCAGTTGTAAAAAATGGATTACCTGTACCACCAACAAAAATTACAACATTACCTTTTGTTAAATGTCCAAGCATGTTATCGCGATTAATTCCTTTAACTATATTGTTAATTGCAACTGCTGAATAAATCTTAGAATTTACCCCGGCATTAGTAAAAAAATCTTTTAAAGCAATGCCATTCATTATAGTAGCCAGCATACCGATATAATCTGCATTGGCACGTTCTAATCCCATTTCTGAACCATTTACACCGCGAAAAATGTTTCCGCCACCAATAACTATGCCAATTTTTACATTTAATGTCAGAATTTCTTTAATCTGAATAATGATCGAATCAATTGTTTGTTTATCAAAAATAGAGGAACCTTTTCCCATCAAAGCTTCTCCTGATAATTTTAACAATACTCTTTCATATTTAACTAAATTATTGGCCATGCTATGCCCTTCTATATAAAACAAATTATTTATTTGAAATTTTATAATACATTATTATACCAGATTAGTATTTATTATATTAAAGCATGTTATATTTATAGCCAACTGTTACATCAACAACCATAAACAATAAAATTGCTGCTGTAAATTTAGCCTTAGCATTAATACCTGTATTGCAATTTGTGCGAATGAAATAGAACAGTTTTTAAGACATAAATTAGACTTGATATTGTAAATTGAAAGGTTTTATACATAATTGTCGTATAACGAGCAAATAAAAAATATTTGCTCGTTATTTATGTAAATAAATTATTGTACAGTAGATGGCAATAGCCATAATGAACCGCCGCTAACTAATAATATCATCATCTTAGTTGCCGGAGCGACAAATCCAGCATTATCAGAGATACCACTACAATTAACCACATCTTTTCTAGGGTGAGCAAATACAGAATAATGATATGGTGCAGAAAACTCAACAAAAGTTCTACCATCATCAAGATTATCAGCATAACATACCACATCATTATAATAAGTATTGATTATGAATGTCTGCATGCAATCCGGCTCTGTCGATTTACAATAAGTAGACGGATACGGTGATTTATCATAACTATTGATTACATGCTTTTGTCCATCCAAATAAATACTTATATCATTATGCGCAACTGAATAATATGGAGTATAACCTTCGCAACTTAATAAGCCATTTGCTTCATACTTAACAAATAATGTTTGACTCTTTTAAAAAATGAGTGGGTAATTAAATAACATATTTATAAAAATATTGGTTAAAATTTAGTATAGGTTAATTTTACTGGAGTAAATAGTTATGAAT
>JAPJMP010000106.1 GCA_026461645.1 Burkholderiales bacterium | reverse complement strand
TTTATCAATCAATATTTAGATGCAATTTCACCAACCAACTTTGCTTTAACAAACCCTGATGTAATTAAAACAGTAATTGAGACTAATGGTGAATCATTGGTTGCTGGAATGCAAAGAATGGTTGAAGATATGAACAATGGCTATATTAGTATGACTGATGAGTCATTGTTTGAAGTTGGGCGCAATTTAGCTACTACTAAGGGTGGGGTAATCTATAGAAATGATTTAATGGAATTAATCCAGTATACTCCATCATCAGCTAGTGTATATCAAACACCGTTATTAATAGTTCCACCGTGTATTAATAAATATTATATTTTAGATTTGCAACAAGAAAATTCTTTAGTTAAATATTTAGTTGATCAGGGCTTTAATGTTTTTCTAATATCATGGAAGTCGGCAGATAAAAATATTCGTGATTATAAATGGGAAGAATATATAAATATTGGAGTGATTCCTGCAATAGAAACGGTGCGTGAAATAACCAAGCAAAATAAAATTAATACTTTAGGTTATTGTATTGGTGGCATTTTATTAACTACAGCGTGTTTAGTTTTAAATTCTAAAAAATTAGATTATATTAACTCTATGGCTCATATGACAACAATGTTGGATCATCAACAACCAGGGGATATAAAATTTTTCTTAGATAGGGACTTACTACAATTAAAAGATGCACAAAAAAACGGCGGTGGAATTATGTCTGGGCGAGTTATTTCGCAAACATTTTCTGCTTTAAGATCAAATGAACTAATATGGAATTATTGGGTAAATAATTATTTATTAGGTAAAAAGCCAAAACCGTTTGATATTTTATTTTGGAATAGTGATGCAGTAGACTTGCCAGTACTTATGCATTCATTTTTCTTAAATAATTTTTATGTTCAAAATCAATTAATTAAGGGAACAATGGTAATTGATAATATTACCATGGACTTATCCAAAATTGATTTTCCATGCTATGTTTTTGCGGCGCAGAAAGACCATATTGTTCCGTGGGAGTCGGCATACAAAACAACACAGTATATTAAAAAAAATATACGCTTTGTTCTTGGTGCATCAGGACATACTGCCGGAGTGGTAAATCCAGTTAGCAGTGATAAAAAGAATTATTGGATTAATGATAAATTGGGGGCAAGTAGTAGTGATTGGTTTAATCATGCTCAAGAAATGCCTGGTAGCTGGTGGAAAGATTATAGCGCTTGGCTTGCTAAATTATCAAAAGATAAAATTAAAGCTTCATCCAAATTAGGCAATAATCACCATACAGTTATTTGCGATGCCCCTGGTGAATATGTAAAAGCAAAAGCCTTATCGATTCTTGAGGCTGAAGTAGTTTAAATTTAAAAGGAAATAAATATGACTAAAGTTGTTGTAGTTGCAGCCAAAAGAACTGCTATTGGTAGTTTTTTAGGTTCATTATCAAATATTCCAGCATCTGATTTAGGTGCTATTGTAATCAAGGCTCTATTAACGGAAACAAAAATTAACCCAGAATTAATTTCTGAAGTAATAATGGGACAAATATTAACTTCAGGTGTTGGACAAAATCCAGCGCGACAAGCAGCAATTAAAGCTGGAATTCCAAAAGAAGTGCCAGCTCTAACCATAAATCAAGTATGTGGTTCTGGTTTAAAAGCAGTTCATTTAGCAGCGCAAGCAATTTTATGTGGTGATGCACAAGTTGTAATAGCTGGCGGTCAGGAAAATATGTCATTATCGCCACATGTGTTAATGAATTCTAGACGTGGATTTAGAATGGGAAATACAAATTTAGCTGATTCAATGATTGTAGATGCGTTAACTGATTACTATAATCAATACCATATGGGAGTTACTGCAGAAAATGTTGCAACTAAATATAATATTTCTCGTGAAGAACAAGATAGATTTGCTGTAGCCTCACAAAATAAAGCTGAAAAGGCTCAAAAAGAAGGTAAATTTATTAATGAAATCGTACCCGTTTCTATTCCACAAAAGAAAGGTGAGCCATTAGTTTTTGATCAAGATGAATTTATTCGTCCAGGAACTAGTTATGAAGTTTTAAGTAAATTAAAACCATCATTCAAGAAAGAAAATGGAACTGTTACTCCTGGTAACGGTTCTGGAATTAATGATGGTGCTGCAGCTGTATTACTTATGTCAGAAGCAAAAGCAATGGAACTAGGTTTGCAACCATTAGCTTATATTCGTGCTTATGCATCTGCTGGTTTAGAACCAGAAATAATGGGGATGGGGCCTGTATATGCTACGCGTAAAACTTTAGAAAGAGCGCAGTGGTCAATTAATGATTTAGAAATAGTTGAGGCTAATGAGGCATTTGCAGCTCAAGCTGTTGCTGTAAATAAAGAATTAGGCTGGAATACTGACATTGTTAATGTCAATGGTGGTGCAATTGCATTAGGGCATCCTGTAGGTGCTTCTGGTTGTAGGGTTTTTGTTACATTGTTACATGAAATGCAAAAAAGAAACGCTAAAAAAGGATTAGCAGCATTATGTATTGGTGGTGGCATGGGTGTTGCCCTAGCAGTTGAACGTAATTAATTTATTATGGTATTATAGTTATGGCTTATGTAATTACTGAATCATGTATAAAATGTAAATATACAGATTGTGTTGATGTCTGCCCGGTTGATTGTTTTCGCGAAGGGCCTAATTTTTTGGTAATTGATCCAGATGAGTGTATTGATTGTACCTTATGTGTAGCTGAGTGTCCGGTAGATGCTATATTTCCTGAAGATGAGGTGCCGGATGAGCAAAAAGAGTTTATTCATTTAAATGCGATTTTATCTAAAGCTGCAAAATGGATACCAATAACACAGAAAAAAGCCGCACCTGAAGATGCCGATCAGTGGGCGCAAGTTAAATCTAAAAAGCATTTATTAGACCGAGACGGAGCTTAAATCCATGTGGTGTTATTATCTGCCATTTTTAAAATGTTTTTTAAATGAAAAAAAAGAAGAATGTAGCTAATGAAGCAAAAGTTGTTTCTAATTATTCTATTGTAAAGTATGAAGATGAATCTAAACTTGCAACAGTTAGCGACCTAAATAGTAAAATCTCCAATAATTTACCAATATTGTCTAGTGGTAGTCTTGAGGCATATATTAATTTTGTTAATAGTATTCCATTATTAACTCAAGATGAAGAATTTGCTTTGGCAGATGATTGGCAAAAAAATGAAAATGTTGAATCTGCGCGATATTTAGTTTTGAGTCATCTACGACTTGTAGTATCTATTGCTCGAGGTTATATTGGTTATGGACTTCCATTAGCCGATATTATTCAAGAAGGTACTATAGGTTTAATGAAGGCAGTTAAAAAGTTTGATTGTAAACGAAATGTGCGTTTGGTTACTTTTGCTGGGCATTGGATTAGAGCAGAGATTAATGATTATATTATTAAGAATTGGCGCATAGTAAGAACAGTAACTACCATTAATCATAGAAAATTATTTTTTAATTTACGTTCGATGCGAAAAGATATGGGAAATTTATCTGAAATTGAAGCCAATGAAATTGCTAAGAATCTTGATGTTAGTCGTGATGATGTGGTCGAAATGAATATGCGATTAACTGGAGGTGATGTAAGTTTAATTCCTGAAGAAGGTTCTTATGGACCAATTGATTATTTAGCAGATGAAGTTCATACGCCGGAACATATTATTGCAAAAAAAGAAGAGGATAAATTACATACTGAAGGAATTGATCAAGCCTTAGCTAAATTGGATGAACGTAGTCGCGACATCATACAAGCTAGATGGCTAAAAGATCCATCGCAACAATTAACATTACAAGAATTAGCACAAAAATATAATGTGTCGGCAGAAAGAATCCGGCAGATTGAAGTACAAGCTATGCAAAAAATGAAACAATATTTAAGCGAATTTAAATGATAACAATAATAATTTTTATTTTAACAATAAGTATTTTAGTTATTATTCATGAAATGGGGCATTATTGCTGTGCTCGTTTGTTTAATGTTAAAGTAATTAATTTTTCTATTGGTTTTGGTCCAAAATTATTTTCCTTTAGGTCCAAGAGTAATTTGTGGAGTATCGGTGCTATTCCACTTGGTGGCTATGTGAGAATGCTTGATGCACGTGAAGGTGATATTAGTGCTGAGGATAAACCATTTGCTTTTAATTATAAACCACCTTATCAAAAAATTTTAATTGCTGCTGCTGGTCCTTTTTTTAATTTATTATTTGCATTTTGTTTATACTACGGATTAGGATTAAATGGAATAACTAATTTGCGGCCTGTTATTCTGAGCTTAAACCCAGAAGTAGCACAAATTAACCAAATTAATATTCCTCCTAATTCAATTATTAATTCAGTAAATGGCGTAAAAATTGATAGTTGGGAAGGGTTAAATAATGTTTTACACCAGCTGGCGAAAAAAACTTCTAATTTTAATATAGTATATACATATAATCAACAACAGCAGCAATTAAATGTTGATTTAGCTAAACAAATAAAAAGGTATTCAGCTAATTTAAATTTTGAAGATTTAGGACTTTATCCATTTAAATATGATACCACTATTGGCTATATAGAACCTGATTCATCAGCATATAAAGCTCACCTTGAAGTTGGCGATAAGATTTTAGCAGTTAATTCCCAGCCAATTTTAAATTGGTTCGCATTAGTAAAAATTATTCAAAGTTCTCCCACTGATAAATTAATTTTAACCATTCAAAGACAGCATAAAATAATTAATCTTCCGATTATTCCAGAATCATATAATAATAATGATCAAATAATTGGCAAGGTTGGTATAATGCCAAAATTTGAAGATAAGCTTATGCACCAATATGAAGTTACTCATAAATATAATGTTTTATCTGCACTCACTTATGCTTTATCATCTTCATTGGCTATTTTTAATCTTAATATATCTAGTTTGCTAGGAATGATATCTGGTAAAATTTCGGTACACAATATTGGCGGTCCAATTTCAATAGCTCAGGCATCTAAACAGGCACTTACTAACAATATTAAATCTTACATTGATCTTTTAGCTTTAATTAGTATAAGCTTAGCTTTTATGAATATTCTACCGATTCCAATTCTAGATGGAGGACATATTGTAATTTATATTTTAGAGTGGATAGTTGGACGTGAAATTGCGTATAGAGTTCAATTATTATTTTTTAAAGTAGGTTTTATGCTTTTATTTGGGGTTACAATACTTGCATTTTATAATGATATATTGAGATTGAACTAGTTTGATGAATAGAAATATTTTATTAATTTTTGTCTTGCTGTTCTCTGGGATTATTGCTTTTGCAGACAATGATGACTTTATAATTAATAATATCCGCGTAAATGGTCTACAAAGAATTGAAATCGGTACAATTTATAGTTATCTTCCGGTTAAGGTTGGTGATAGGATTGATGCTGACAAATTGAACCAAATAATTACCCAACTGTACAAAACAGGTTTTTTTAATGATGTGCGAATTGAACATCAAGGTAATATTCTTATTATTGATGTGCAAGAACGACCTGTAATTACTGATCTTACTGTTACTGGCGCTAAAATATTTGACCATGATGCTTTAATAAAATCACTTAAAGAAAACAACCTATATGAAGGTAAGATATTTGATCAAAGTTTGTTAGATCAAGCAATTTTAGCACTTAAAGCTGAATATTATAATCGAGGTTTATATTCAGTAAATATTAGTTCAACTATAGTTCCGCTTGAACGTAATCGGGTATCGATTAATATTAATATAACGGAAGGTGACTATGCTAAAATTGCTTCAATACTATTTGTTGGGAATACAAAGTTTTCTGAAAACACTTTAAGAAAACAAATGTTTTTAAGTACCGGTAGTTTGTTAAGTTGGTGGTACAAGGATAATCAGTATTCAAGTGATAAGTTAGCAGGAGATATTGAAGCAGTAAGAGCCTACTACTTAAATCAAGGTTATATAAATTTTAAAATTAATTCAGTGCAAGTTCAATTGACACCAAATAAAAAAGATGTATATATTACAATTAATTTATATGAAGGTTCTCAATATCTGGTTAATTTGGTTAAAATTGATGGACAATTAAAAAATGTTCCAAAATCCGAAATTACACCTTTAATCTTACTAAAATCAGGGCAAATTGTTAATCAAGAATTAATTAATCAAACTATTAAAG
>JAPJMP010000010.1 GCA_026461645.1 Burkholderiales bacterium | reverse complement strand
GATTATATGAATGAAATTCAATTAGAATTCTTTAGGGTTAAATTACTGCAGCATGAAAAAGAAATTCTAGATAATGCGAAAAAAACTACGCAAGCATTTCAAGAACAAGAAACTACTTATATTGCTGACCCTTCAGATCGAGCAACAATAGAAGAGGAATATGCGCTTGAATTAAGAACTAGAGATCGCGAAAGAAAATTATTACAAAAAGTTCGTAAGGCTCTGCATTTAATTGAAACAGGTGAGTATGGTTACTGTGAAGATACTGGAGAACCTATTGGTTTAAAAAGATTAATCGCTCGACCGACTGCAACTTTAACTATTGAAGCTCAAGAACGTCGGGAAAAAATGCAAAAACATTTTGCTGAAGATTAATTATTTAAATTTTATAATTTTATTGTTTGAGTAATTTATGCTACGTGATGTTTTAGAATATGATGTGCTAATTGTTGGCGGTGGACCTGCAGGTTTAGCCACAGCTATTCGTTTAAAACAGTTGGATAAAAATTTAACTATTGCTTTATTTGAAAAAGGCAGTTCAATTGGAGCGAATATAGTATCTGGTTGTATTTTAGACCCAAGTGGTTTGAATGAATTGATTCCTAATTGGCGGCAATTAAATTTCCCTGTAACAACTCAGGTATCGTCAGAGCAATTATTGTTTCTAACAAAAAACAATAAAATTAAACTACCAATTCCCGGCAAATGGAAAAATAACAATAATTTTGTAATTAGTTTAAATTTACTATGTAAAAAATTAGCCAGTTTTGCTGAACATCTTGGTGTTGAAATATATTGTGGTTATTCAGCAAAGATGCCAATAATTGAAAATAACACTTTATGCGGCATAATTACTGGGGATGTTGGCTTGGATAAAAATAATATTGCCACAGCTAATTATGCAGCTGGAATGGAAATTCGTGCGAAACAAACAGTTATAGCTGAAGGAGCCCGTGGATCTTTAGCTAAACTTGTAATTCAGGAATTTAACTTAAATAAAGATTCAATGCCGCAAACTTATGGATTAGGGATTAAAGAAATTTGGCAAATTGATTCTAAATTGGCTAAAACTGGTAGTATAACTCATTGCATCGGTTATCCTTTAAATAATAAAGCGTATGGTGGTGGATTTTTGTATCATATGGAAAATAATTTAGTAGCAGTTGGTTTAGTTACTGCATTGGATTATACTAATCCATATTTAAGTCCCTATGCTGAATTTCAAAAATTTAAGCTGCATCCGGTTGTTAGTTCAGTGCTTCAAGGAGGAACTAGACTAGAATATGGAGCTCGGGTTGTAGTTGAAGGTGGAATTCAGTCCTTACCTAAAGTGAATTTTAATGGCGGAGTAATTGTTGGAGATAGTGCTGGATTTTTAAATGTCGCAAAAATTAAAGGGGTTGATAACGCCATTAAATCAGGCATGATAGCTGCAACTGCAATTGCTGATGCACTTAAACTACAGCAACTGGAAGCGCAAAATTATAGCGCTTTATTAAAACGAAGCAAACTATATCATGATTTATACGCAGTGAGAAATATTCGCCCAGCATTTAATCGCAAATTAATTTGTGGTTTAATTTATAGCGCGATTGATTACTATATATTGCGGGGTAAGGCTCCGTGGACTTTTAAAAATAAAATTGCAGATAATAATAAAACGCAATTAGCATCTAAAGTTAAACCGATTAAATATGCGAAGGCAGATAATAAATTAACTTTTGATATAGCTTCGTCTATTTATTTATCCAATATTAGCCACAATGATAATCAACCATGCCATTTAAAATTAAAAGATGCCACTTTACCAATTACATATAATTTAGCTAAATATGCTGCTTTAGAAACCAAATATTGTCCAGCTGGAGTTTATGAAATAATTCAAGCTAAAAACGCCAAGCCGTATTTACAAATTCATGCGCAAAATTGTATTCATTGTAAAGCCTGCGATATTAAAGACCCTAATTTAAATATTAACTGGGAGCCACCTGAGTCAGGTAGTGGTCCACAATATACTATTTTATAATTATTTGCGATGAATTTTATACTAAACGACAAAAATTACTTAAAATGATTTTACCATGCTCAGTTAAAATCGATTCCGGGTGAAATTGTATTCCATAGATATTTAAAAAATTATGTTCAATAGCCATAACCTCATTATTTTCACTTAAGGCCGTGATGCTTAATTCAGAACATTTAGTTGCAAAATTTTCAATTAGTAAAGAATTATAACGTGCAACTTTTAATGGCGATGGAACGTTAGCAAATATTCCATGCTGTGAATGCTCTATTATTGATTGCTTACCATGAAGAATAAATTTAGCTTGGCTAACTTTATGACCAAAATAAGTGCCAATGATTTGATGTCCAAGGCAAATTCCTAGAATTGGTATTTTAGTTTTAATTGCCGCACTAATAAGAGGTTTTACTAATGCTAATGATTGATCATTAGGATGTCCTGGACCTGGCCCTAAAATTAAATGAGTTGGTTGATACTTATCTAAAATATCCAAAGTAAGATTATCTGTGGTTACTATTTTATACTTACAGTCAATTTGGTACAAGTAGTCGCAAATTAAGTTGATAAAAGAATCGTAATGATCAACAACTAAAATCATGTTAAATAATTCCAATATAATTACATTGAATTAAACCATTAAAATCATCGCATAAATAGTATTCATCTGCCACACTAAACATAGCATAAGTAATTGGAGTAAGAACAATTAAATTCGCATCAATTAATTGTTGACAACCGAAACGAATTATTAACCCTTGATTGCTCGGTGAGGTATAGAGTAAACCATTTAATTTAATAATTAGATTAAAATTTTTGCTCTCGGTTATGATATTATTGCTATTTTTAAAAATAATTTCATCCAAACTATAACTTTCATATTGATCATATATATTTTGATACAAACCTGCCGTTAATTGTGAATCAGTGCAATAACTAAATAATGGGTGGAATGAATCAATGGATTGATTGCATAAGGCAATAGTTAAAAGATTTTTTTGCGCATGCCTTATTTTATGTTGTATTTCAATCGTTTCATCAAAGGCAATTTTAATATTTAATTGATAGGTTTGATTAGGAGATATAACCTCACGATTGGTAACTAGATACTGATTTATACTACTTTGAACCACGGAATGCGCAATATTGAAATTAAGTTTATCTAGTGAAGAAAATAAGCGCTTTAAATGAAGATGATAATTATCAATTTTGCATTGCTTAATTATCATAGATTCTATTAAGCAAAAATCAGGTTGATAGAATTGGTGTAAGAAATTTGTCTTAACTTTGATTTCATTCCATTCATTTTTTAATTTAGAGTAGACAGTAATACCACCACCAACACCAAAGTTATAGAATGCTTCATTTTTATGTTTTGTTACAGTTCTAATTGCCACATTAAATATCATATCATTATTGGGGTCGATAAAACCAATACCGCCACAATAAGTGCCGCGTAATCTATTTTCAATTTGGGAGATCAATTCCATTGTTCTAAGTTTAGGGGCTCCAGTAATTGAACCACAGGGGAAAAGCCCTTGCAGAATTTGTAAGATATTAATATTGGGATTAATTTTAGAGTGAATTTCACTTGTCATTTGAAATAATGTTGCATACTTTTCAATATTAAATAAATTCTGAGTATGAATGCTGCCAGGCTGACTAATCTTACACATATCATTTCTTAATAAATCAATAATAATAGTATTTTCAGCTAAATTTTTAGTATCATGCTGTAAAAAATTATAAACATGTTGTTCGGATTCTAATTGTGAAGTTAGGGCAAAAGTGCCTTTCATTGGTTTAGTGAAGATATGATCATTAGTCTTTTTAAAAAATAATTCCGGAGAAATAGAAATTATATTCTCATTCGGTAGTGGCAAAAATGCAGCATATGAAACTTTTTGCGCTCTTGATAATAAATAATATAATAATAAATCATCATTAATAATTGAGGTTAATCTAGTTTTTAAAGTAAGATTTAATTGGTATGATTCACCCATGGATAAAAATTCTTGTACCTTGGCAAACTTCTGCTGATATTGCGCATAATCATTTTCAAATTCCAGCAAATTAAAAATTTTACTAAAATTGTTTTCTGTAAGAGAATAATTTAAATGCTTCAATAGTATACTAGCCAAGTCTTTACTGCAAAATTTAATTTTATGTTTAAATGCATAAAAGTTAATTAAATTTTCATTACTAGTAACAGCGGATTTAGCTTTTAATTGTGGATATAGCAACTCATTAGCTTCATAGAAAACATGAGTAACAATATACAATCCTTGCTGTTGTAACTGATTAATTGTTGAGGCTACATTCTCCAGTGAATCATTGATATTAACGCAAATGCTTTGGTGTAAATCTAGAAACATAAAACTTGTTTGAGCTTCAGTATTAAGTGTATCTTCAAAGATTGCATACTGCATAAATTTAACCATCTATATTAAAGGTATTATATTTTATAATATTATTTTACCATATAATTAAGATTAATTTAATTATGAAAAAGCGCATAAAGTTAGGTATAAATATTGAATGCAGCTAAAAATTAAAAGTATCAGCGTTAATTAGCGTTGAGTTTCTTAATTGCAGTATATGCCTCTTGTGCCACTAAAAAAGAGCCAAAACAAACTATAGTTTGCTGTGATCGTTGCTGTTTTACGGCAAGAAGCGTAGCGCTTCTAATTGAATCACATAAGGTAATTTTAGCTAGTGAATTAAATTTTAAAATACACTTTTTAATTTTCTGTGGGTCACAGCTTAATTCAGAGTCAATGGGGGCGATAAACCAGGTCTCAAAGTATGAGGCGCAAAGGGAAATGCATGTCTCCCATTCTTTATCGCTACGCATAGCAAAAACAGCAATATTGTGGCTCGAACTATTTGCTTGCTCTAAGTTAACTAACAATTGGTTTACTGCATCTTGATTATGTGCTACATCTATGATAATTGGTGGTTGTGATTGTACCAGATGGAATCTACCGGGTAATTGTGTCGCTAATATTCCAGAAATAATATGTTCATTTTTAATTGCCGGATTAAATTTATTAACTATAGCAATACTTAGAGCTGCATTTTCCAACTGATGAATTCCTGGCATTAACGGTAAAGGTATATTAGAAATATTTAATTCTTTAGAGATATAATTCCAATGTTTAGCGATTAATTGAAAATCGTAGTCTTTTCCGAGTTGAAATAGTGGCATCTGATGTAGTTGAGTATATTGGTTCATATATTCAATTTGTGTTCGATTACCAAAAAAATTAGGATTATTACGGCGAAAAATTCCAACTTTTTCTTTAGCAATTTCAGTAACTGTTTCGCCGAGTATATTGCAATGATCTAAGCTAACATTAGTTATAGCAGAAAAATTAGGGTGAATCAAATTAGTCACATCGTTCTGCCCACCAATTCCAACTTCAATAACCGCAACATCAATTTGTTGTTGCTTAAAAATCAAATGGCAAGCGCTATGAAGTATACTAAAAACAGTTGGCACGCAAGGCAGTTTATGCAGAATAAATTGTAAAGTGGATGCTAGAATCTCATCGGCAATAGGCAGTTTATTAATGCGAATTCGCTCATTATATTCAAAAATGTGGGGTGAAGTAAAAGTGCCAACTTTGAGTCCACTACTTATTAAAATATTAGTTAAATATTCGCAAGTAGAACCTTTGCCGTTAGTCCCGCCAATCAAAATAATTGGATAATCTGGGTGTAAAAGATTCAATTGTTCAAGAATAAATTTATCATTTAAATTGCGATGAATTGAATTTTTTAAATTGGTTAATATCTCATATGTATTTTGCATAATACTATTATTATACAT
>JAPJMP010000105.1 GCA_026461645.1 Burkholderiales bacterium | reverse complement strand
TAATGTTTATTATATCATTAAATTTATTTAGGAGCATTCTATTATGGAATACAGAAAATTTGGTAATTCAGGATTAATGGTTCCGGCATTAAGTTTCGGTACTGCAACATTTTCAGGTAAAGGGATGTTTGACTCTTGGGGAAATACTGATGTTAATCAAGCAACAAGATTAATTGATATATGCTTAGACAATGGGATTAATTTTTTTGATACTGCTGATGGTTATTCATTCGGCGAATCTGAAATAATTCTAGGTAAAGCAGTTAAAAATAAAAGAGATAAAGTTTTAATTTCATCCAAAGCCTTCTTCCCTCTTACCCCAGAAATTAATGAAATGGGAACATCAAGACATCATTTGATAAAAGCTTGTAACGATAGCTTAACTAGATTAGGAACTGATTATATTGATATGTATTTTATGCATCAATTTGATAGCATCACCCCAATTGAAGAAACCTTGAATACTTTAAATACATTAATCAATAGTGGTAAAGTTAGATATATCGGTTGTTCAAATTTTACTGGCTGGCAATTAATGAAATCTTTATCAATTTCTGAAAGATTATATTTTTCTAAATATATAGTTTATCAAGGATTTTACTCATTGTGTTGTCGTGATTTAGAATTAGAAATTATTCCACTTGCATTTGACCAGAAAATAGGTATTATGGTTTGGAGTCCTTTAGGTTGGGGTAGATTAACCGGCAAAATCCGAAGAAATCAAGAGTTAGCCGAAGGTAGAATTAAAAATGGCGGCGGCGATGATAGAGGGCCAACTATATCAAATGATTATATCTATAACTTAGTTGATGCAATTGATCAAATTGCACTTGAAACTGGGAAAACAGTTGCGCAAATAGCTATTAATTGGTTATTACAAAGACCGACTGTTTGCAATGTAACTATCGGTGCTAGAAATGAAAAACAACTATTAGAAAACATTCAAGCTACAGGATGGTATTTAACTCCTGAACAAATGAATAAACTAGATCAAATAAGCCAAGTCAATAACATTTACCCCTATTGGCATCAGAAAAAATTTCCAGAAAGAGTTAAACTCCCAATTTGATTCTAATGGAAAACGCGCAACTAATACTTTTAATAATTGAGTAAGCAAAATAATAGAAAAGCCATATATTTATATTGCAGCGCATATACATTATCTTATTTATCTTACCTTAAATAACATAAAATAGATATTATTTGTATATTTAGGATTACAAAAAATGATAAAAACCAAAAATTTTGTTTACATTGTAGGTTTAACCTCAGCATTAGCAGGACTATTGTTTGGGCTTGACATTGCTTATGTTAATGGTGCACTAAATTATATTAAAAGCGATTTTCATTTAGATCAGTCACAAGAGGAATTAATAGCAGGATATTTGCTTGCAGGTGCTGCATTCGGCTCTGTATTTAGTGGATGGCTATCACGGCGAATTGGTAGAAAAAAAACATTAATTTTTGCTGCTTTGATGTTTACCATATTTACCGTTGGTGGAATTTTATCCCAAACCTTTTCTTTATTTCTTTACAATCGCTTCTTAATCGGTGTTGGCGTGGGTGTTGCCTCATTCATTGCACCATTATATTTATCAGAAATTGCTCCATATAAAATAAGAGGTGGCCTTATTGCCACTTATCAACTAATGATAACAATAGGAATTTTACTAATGTTTATTTCTAATTATGAGTTATCTTACACTCATTCATGGCGAATTATGTTGTCAGTCTTATTAATACCTTCAACAATTATGCTAATTAGTTGCATGTTTCTACCAGAAAGTCCCAAATGGTTAATGCTAAAAGGCAGACAAGATAAAGCCCGTAAAATTTTACTGTCGATTAGAGATAGTGAGGCTGAAGTTGATTCTGAAATACATGATATAAAAAATAATTTACACTTATTTGATCATGGGTTTAAGTTATTAAAACATCCTTATTTTATAAAGGTTTTAATTCTTGGCATATTATTACAAGCATTGCAACAATTTTCGGGGATGAATGCTTTTATGTATTACTCTGGACAAATATTTCAAAGCGCTGGATTTCATAATCCTAATGTTGCAACCATTATTGTTGGAGTTGTTAATGTTTTAACAACTTTATTGGCAATTAAATATGTAGATAAAATTGGTAGAAAACCAATTATGTACATTGGCCTTACGATACTTGTTATTTCGGCATTTGTTGTAGGTTATATCTTCCATATTGCAGCTACTGAAGAGTTAACCAACTTTTATAAAATCTCGTTATTAGTGTTTTGTTTATTTTTTATTTTTGCTTTTGCCTTATCCTTGGGCCCAGTAGTTTGGATTATTTGTTCTGAAATTTTCCCATTAAAAGGTCGTGATTTGGGTGTTACTTTTTCCACTACTAGTAATTGGATTTGTAACACAATAATTGGTTCCTATACATTAACCTGGTTTGCAACTTTTGGCGTGTCTGGAACGTTTTGGTTTTTTGGATTTATGTGTTTACTAGGTTTTATTCTTATTAAATATTTAACTCCTGAAACCAAGGGTATTTCATTAGAAACGATTGAAAAAAATTTACAATTAAATATACCATTACGTAATATTGGAAAGTAACAGCCTCAAAAATGAAAAATAGATTATTAGAAGCACATCATAAGTTATTTCCTAATTGTCATGACATAAGAACTTTTTTTGCCCCTGGTCGAGTTAATTTAATTGGAGAACATATTGACTATAATGGTGGTTATGTTTTTCCTTTTGCCATTAATTTAGGATCTTATGCTGCAGTTAGTAAGAGAACTGATGGGAAGATTTGCGTTTCTTCACATCAATTTTCTAACGGTGAAATACTTTCGTTTGATTTAAATACAGATTTTATAAAAAACTCTAATCAAACATGGATTAACTATATTCATGGCATGTTTGATGTTTTTAAAAAAAACCAATGCAATATTTCCCATGGCTTAAATATATCTATTATTGCAGATATTCCTTTTGGAGCTGGCTTATCTTCATCAGCATCATTAGAAATGTTAATAGCCACCATTATTAACAATATTTATACATTTAAACTTGAACCAGAAATTTTAGCAGGCTGGGGTAAAATTGTTGAAAATAATTATGTAGGTGTTTCTTGTGGAATAATGGATCAGTTTGCATCTATTATGTGTAAACAAAATCAAGCATTATTATTAAATAGTGATAC
>JAPJMP010000104.1 GCA_026461645.1 Burkholderiales bacterium | reverse complement strand
GTTCATGATAGTCCATTTGTTGCATTAAAAAATCAGCACTAAAATTATTAAATTGATTATCATTATAATGAATATTGTTTAATTCTAATAGTTCAATCGCACGCAATACTGGAGACTTTATACATTTATACTTATCATTTATATGCGCTGAAACTAATAAAATAAGATTAAACTGTGAATTATTCAGCCATTTATCTGGATGGAGTTGTTTCTGTAATTGTAGATATTTGCTATTTATCACTTTAAGATCAATAGCGTAATTATAATCAAGATTAAAAATTTGAAAGGCATCAGCTTTGAGTAATGAGTTTAACTGTTCTGAACTTAATTCATCTTTCATACAGTGAAACTTTCACCACAACCACACTCTTCTTTAACATTAGGATTAGTAAATTTGAACCCTTCTTGCAAACCCTCTTTAGTATAGTCTAAACAGGTCCCATTAATATAGGGTAAACTTTTTTTATCAACAATAACTTTAACTCCTAGTGACTCAAAAACTTCATCATCAGTATTTATTTGATCAACAAATTCAAGTTTATAAGCAAGACCAGAACAACCTGTTGTTTTAATACCAATTCTTAAACCGACACCCTTACCACGATTCTGTAAAAAAGTAATTACTCTTTGTGCTGCGACATTGGTTAATGTTATTGCCATTTTATTTGCCTAATGTTTATTCTTGTAATCGATTATTGCTGCTTTAATCGCATCTTCAGCTAATACTGAACAGTGGATTTTAACTGGAGGCAACTCTAATTCGTCGGCAATTTGTGAGTTTTTTATTTGTTGTGCTTGATCTAAAGTTTTCCCTTTTAACCACTCTGTTACTAATGAAGAGGATGCGATTGCAGAGCCGCAACCATAGGTTTTAAATCTAGCATCTTCAATTACACCACTGGCATCAACTTTAATTTGTAATTTCATAACATCACCACAAGCTGGGGCACCAACCATTCCAGTCCCAACATTTGGATCATTTTTATCTAATGAACCAACGTTTTTAGGGTTTTCATAATGGTCCAAAACTTTATTTGAATATGACATTTTTCTTTCCTTTAATTATGTAAAATTATATCGCGCTCACCATGAGACTGCCATTGATAATTATTTAAATCTACGCCTTCTTTAAACATTTCCCACAATGGCGACAATTCGCGCAATTTAGCAATTTTGGTTTTAAGTAAATTAATTGTATAATCTATTTCTTCTGATGTATTAAATCTACCCAAACTAAAGCGAATTGAACTATGTGCTAATTCATCATTTCTACCTAAAGCGCGTAAAACATATGAAGGCTCCAACGATGCTGAAGTACAAGCCGAACCACTAGAGACAGCAATATCTTTAATTGCCATCATTAATGATTCGCCTTCTACATAATTAAAACTAATGTTTAAATTATGCACAATTCTATGCTCCATATCACCATTAATGTATACTTCCTCAATATCTTGTAAACCTTCTAGCAACTTATCTCTTAATTGTTTAATTCTTGGCAATTCTTGTGGCATTTCTTGTTTAGCTAAACTAAAAGCCTCACCCATACCAACAATTTGATGTGTCGGTAAGGTACCTGAACGAAAACCTCTTTCATGTCCACCGCCATGAATTTGCGGCATTAATCTAACTCGTGGTTTACGTCTAACATACAACGCTCCAATTCCTTTAGGGCCATATACCTTATGTCCTGATAGGCTCATTAAATCAACATAAATATCTTTCAAACTAAATTCAATTTTACCCACCGCCTGAACCGCATCAACATGAAAAATAATATTTCTAGATTGGCATAAATTTCCAATTGCAGCAATATCTTGAATTACTCCGATTTCGTTATTAACAAACATCACAGAAATTAAAATTGTATCAGGTCTAATTGCTTTAATTAACTTTTCAATATCAATTAAGCCATTAGTTTCTGGAGTTAAATAGGTAACCTCAAAACCGATGCGTTCTAATTCACGCATGGTATCAAGAGTAGCCTTATGCTCAGTTTTAATCGTAATTAAATGTTTACCACGCTCTTGATAAAAATTGGCCGCACCTTTTAAGGCTAAATTTGTTGCTTCGGTTGCCCCAGATGTCCAAATTATTTCTTTACTATCACAGCCAATTGTTTGTGCCACCTGCTCACGAGCATGCTCAATAGCATCTTCAGCATGCCAACCAAATACATGGGATCTAGATGCTGGGTTACCATATTCATTCTCTAAATAAGGTAACATCTTAGCTAACACCCGGGGATCAATTCTGGTTGTTGCTGCATTGTCTAAATAAATTGGTAATTTAATTGTCATATTAATTTCTTCTATTATATATTTATGTTAAATACGAGTATGTATATTATTGTAATTTAATGGAAAAACTTTAACTTCATTTTTAGGTAAAACATCCAATAATGAAATACCCTCTAAATATTCATATACATGCTGGGTTAAGCCACTCCATAAATCATGTGCTAAACATTTTTTATTCTCATGGCAATTTGCCAAACCATGACATGTTCTTGCATCTAAATCCTCATCTACTGCTTTTATAATCTGGGCTATAGTAATATTTTTTAAATCTTTCGCTAAAATATAGCCTCCTCCCGGCCCCTTATAACTTTTTACTATATCAAACCTTCTTAATTTAACAAATAATTGCTCTAGATAAGAAATAGATATTTTCTGTCTTTGACTAATTATATTTAATGATGTTGGTCCATTATTGCTATATAGAGCAATATCAATTAGTGCCATAACAGCATATTTACCTTTAGTTGTTAATTTCATAATCTATGAATTTCTATATTAATTACAGTAATAATTATAATATTAGTTGAGTAATTTTGTCAAGTATTAATAATTAAATTATTTGATTGAAACGGTGGGAGCATGGTACCAATGATTATTGCTCGTTATAGCCTAGAGCACAGGTATTGTAATTAAGTAGAAGAATAAACAAAGAAAATTTCATGGTTAAATTATAGCCCCATGTTCCTAACATTATTGCATTAGTCGATACGGGGCACTATAATTATATTTAACTTAATTGCGTCACTGCAAATAGAATGTTGCACAAATTCGCGTTATTATCCGCGTTAAACCTAACTCCAAATTGGCAAACTATTTATCTAAATGGCATTAATACCGCTTTAAAACTACTGTCATCAGGTATTGTTACTAAAACACTTTTAACTCCATCCAAGAAAGCAAATTGCAAATTCTCAGCTTGCGTGTTACTTAATAAGTCTTTAACGTAATTAATATTAAAGCTAACACGTAAAGCTTCATTAGGTTTAAATACCACATCAATTTGATCTTGCGAACCTTCTTGCTCTTCATTATTACAAGTTAAAATTAATTTATTTTTCTCAATCTCAAAAGTAACAATTTTTAGTTTATCCACACCAATAGCTGAAACTCGTTCAATCGCGCGTAAAAGTTTTTCGCGGTTAATTAAACATAATTTTTCATTATTTAGAGGAATAACTCTTTCATAATCAGGATATTTACCATCAATTACCTTGGTAATTAACTCTTTACCTTTAGTTTCAAATGCTACTTGGCTATTAAAAAATTTAACCGTGATTTCTTCGTTGCCATTATCTAGAAATTTTAATAATTCAATAATGGTTTTTTTCGGAATAATTGCAGAGCAATTATCAATTTGCTCATTGATAGCAGTTATCATTAAACCTAATCGATGCGCATCAGTTGCAACTAAATGCAATTGATTATTTTTAATTTCAAAAAACATACCATTTAAAAATACTCGACTATCTTTATCTGCCATGGCATAACAAATTTGAGTTAAGCGTGCTTTTAAATCTTTTTGAAGTAAAGTAAATTGACAAATTTGTTGATCATTAATTTTTAACAACGGATAGTGGTCAGCAGGCAATGTTTGCAATACAAATTTGGTCAATCCAGATTTGATTTCAATTTTATTGTCTTGTTTTTCAAATACAACTTGAGCTTGTTCTGGAAAAATTTTTAAAATATCTTGTAATTTTCTTGCCGGCAAAGTAATAATAAAATCATCTCCAGCCATTTCACCGCTTAAGGTAACTTTAGCTTGAATTTCCATATCATTAGAAATTATAGTTATTTCATCAGCTACTTTCTGCATGTAGATATTTGATAAAATCGGCATCGTTTGCTTTCTATCAACAAACCCTGTAGTTAAAATTAATGGTTGCAATAAAATATCTCTTTGAATTTCTAGTAACATAAACTTACCCTTAAAATTAATTGTTTAACATTTGAATTAAAATTTTATACTCTTTATCTAATTTATCATCCTCTTGGCGTAAGGCCATCACCGTTTTTTGTGCATGAATAACTGTGGTATGATCTCTTCCACCAAAGGCATTACCTATAGCAGGTAGACTTAATTGCGTTAATTCTTTAGCCAACGCCATGGCAATTTGCCGTGGTCGTACAATTTTTTGTGTCCGCTTCGATGATAATAATTCTGAAATTTTTAATTTATAAAAGGCACAAATTGTTTTTTGAATATCATCAATTGATACAGCTCTACTATCTAAAGCAAAAATATCCATTAATGCTTCTTTGGCTATTGCAATTGTGATTCCTTTTTCTGAAAAATGTGCATGATAAATAACTTTATTTAAAGCCCCTTCTAGTTCGCGTACATTTGATTTGATATTCTGGGCAATAAAAAAAGCCACATCATCATCTAATACAATTTCACTTTGTTCTGCTTTGCGCTTTAATATTGCAACTCGCATCTCTAATTCAGGAGGCTGAATTTCAACGGTTAAACCCGAGGCAAATCGCGAAATTAGTCTTTCATTTAAATTATTAATATTTTTAGGAAAAGTATCGCAGGTCATAATAACTTGTTTATCCTTATCCAATAAAGTATTGAAGGTATAAAAAAATTCTTCTTGCGTTTTAGTTTTATCACCAGCAATAAATTGAATATCATCCATGAGTAATAAATCTAAACCATTATAGTATTTTTTTAATTCATCAAATCCCTGCCGCATTGAAGCTTTAACCACATCCTGAATATAATCATTTGCGTGCAAATATCTTATTTTAGTATTAGCGTTAATTTTATGCCGCTCATTGCCAATAGCTTGCATTAAATGTGTTTTCCCTAAGCCAACCCCACCGTAAATAAACAACGGATTATGATTTTTCTGCCCGGGTTTTTGAGTTACATGTAAACCTATTGCGTAAGCTAATTGATTTGAATTACCTTTAACTAAAGTGTCAAAGTTATAATCCGGATTTAATTTTGTAGCTTGGTGCAAAGATTCTGCCAACTCTTTACTAGTTTTATTCTTAACTCGAGCCGCACTGTCTTTTTTATTAACTTCTTCGTTAGTTGCAACTTTAACTACTGGATTAACTATTTCGCTAATTTCAGATTTTACTTTCTGGCGTACCAGTAATTCAACGCTTATTCCACCAGTTAATTCTTCTAAAATTTGGTTAACCTTGCTCCAGTATTTGTTTTTAATAAAATCCTGAACTAACCTATTATTAGCATAAATTTGTAATTTGTTATCTTTAAATTCAACGTTTAACTGTTTAAACCATGTGTTAAAATCTTGTTCTCCAAATTGCTCTTTTAATAAAACGGTACACTGCTGCCAAATAATTTCAGCTTCTAACATAAACCTTTTACTTTCATATCAATCGTTATATATGTATGATTTGCTCCTATTTGATTAGGATTATTGTAAAAATTGTCATTAATTTATTTAATGGTTATTAATGACAATTTTTATGG
>JAPJMP010000103.1 GCA_026461645.1 Burkholderiales bacterium | reverse complement strand
TTATTAATATTGTTTATTGTTAATTGCCCCTTGTGCATTCTAACTCCTTTTAAACCGTGCTCAATTAAATCTAACTTATTTATATATTTTAAACTATTTTCATTTATAATTGGCATATCTACACTAAAACCAATTTCATCAAAATCACTAATGGCAAATATGGTTAATGCTATAGCTATTTCAATATTGTTAGCTATAAGTGGGGTAATTTTCAAATGATCTGCCGCAGGAGTGATAGCAATATAACCTTGAACAATATCATTTTCAATATATACATAATTATTTTTTGTATGTTTAAACACGAAACTTAATAATTGCATTCGATTGGCATAAAAATGTTTTTCATCGTAACTTGCAACAGCAGGCAAATCGCTTTCAATTATCGCCCTTATGTGTTGTTTATGCTGCTGGCACTCATTTTGCAGCTCATTTAATCTAATAGCGTTAACACTAAATAAAAATCTTTTAACCACAAACATTGGCTGAAAACCAATTCTTCTATAGACTTCAATTTGACTATATACCGCATTACATGCAACTAGTTTTGAACCAATTAAATTTAATGCTGCTCCTGTTAATAATAATCCATAATTATCACCTCTATATTCAGGAATAACATAGTACATTCCGGCAAAAACAAAAGTATTATTATAACTATAAGCGCAAATTGAACCGACTAACTCCCCCTCTTTAAGCAATAGGACAAAACCAGTGTTCGGGTTTGAAAGAAGAGCATTAGTTATTACTGGACTCATGTTCATATGTTCATAATCAAAATAAAACGATAGTTCCTTAACTAAATCAGGATAATGAAAGGCATTGACTAATTGAATATTGTTGTTATTGGTATATTGCTCTACCACTATATCGTTGATTAAATTATTATCTGCCACTTTATTTTTTATATGCTTATTTAGTAACATATAAATAATTCCAATAAATACCCATGAGAAACCTATAATTAAAGTTATTGGCTGCATTAAAATAATTAATATTATCATTAATATAGCACCAACTAAAGGAATCGTTGCTTGTAGTTTTTGCCATGAAGTAATTATTTTATTTTGTTTTATTTGATGCAAAAATACGGCAAAATTTAAAATACAAAAAGCTGTTATAGCACCAAAATTAATCATTTCTGCTATAAGTTTTAAAGAAATAAAATTAGCAATTAATAATTCAATTAACATAATTAATACAATATTATTATGTGGTGTTTTGAAACGTTTATTGATTTTACCAAAGAAATTTTGCGGCAATACTCGATCGCGTCCCATTCCATAAAGTATTCGGGACGCCCCTGTGGTACTGACAATATTAAACACAAGCATACTAACTACAATATTGGTAGCAAAAATAGCTATGAAAGTTTTAGAGCCGACATTGGCTAAAATATTATAAAAAGCATTATCCGTCCAAAAACTATCATTAAGATAAGAGGTAAAATTTGGCATGGCTAATACGGCAAAATAACCCATTAAAAACATCGTTACGGCGCTAAAACCGATACTAATTAAAATTGCTTTAGGTAAATTTTTTGTTGGTTTTTTTGCTTCTTCTGCTAGAGTTGAAATCGCATCATAGCCTAAATAACCAAAAACTGTGAGTGTTGTTGCAGTAAACAAACTAGTATAAGAGTTAAAGGAAAAAGCAGCTAATGAAAAAATACTATGGTGAGTTGTAATTATATGCTGACCAAAAGTATACATACAATAAAACACCACCATTTCTGAAATTACAAATAGAAATAATCCTATATTAGCAACAATTCTAACGCCAAATAAATTTAATGAACCAGTTAATAATATATATAACGCTAGGATTAAATGCCAGTTTAATTCAGGAAAATAATATTGTAAGTAATTTACCGCAACAATACACACTGCGACAGGGCCAAGAATATAATCAAGAAATAAAATCCAGCCAGATAAAAAACCTAAACGACGACCAAGCAAAGCATCAACATAACTATAAAGAGAGCCGGCGACAGGATTGCGTTTTACCATATAAATATAACTATGGGCTATAAACAACATAACGACAAAGGCTAATAAAACCGGTAGGGCAACTGTTTTTCCTGACTGCTTTGCCACTAAACCAAAAATAATAACAATACTAAATGGAGAAATAAAATTCATACCAAAAGCGATTAAATGCATTAAATTTAAGTTTCTTGATAATTCCTGCTTATGTGGGGATATTCTTTTATTTAATTCCATAATTTAACCTTTCAGTTAAAAATTTTAATTAGAATTATTTATAATTTTTGAATAATGAGCTAATATGATTCCTGTTGCAACTGCAACATTTAATGATTGTGTTTTACCTATAATTGGAATATTAACTAAATAATCACAGTTTTCAGCAACTAAATGGCTAATCCCATGTCCCTCACTGCCCATAACCCAAACCAGTTTACCGCTAAATTTAAACTCATATAAACTTTGCGAACCACTAGCCAAACTAGTTCCAGCAACCCAAAACTCATGTTCTTTTAAAGTCTTTATCGTTTGCGTTAAATTATTAACAGTAATTACCGGCAAATAATTAACTGCCCCACTAGAGGCTTTAAACACAGTAGTGTTATTAATATTTGCTGAATTATTTTTAGGAATAATAATTGCTTTAACGCCAAAACATTCAGCACTTCTTATAATAGCACCAAAATTTTGTGGATCAGTAATTCCATCGAGGATTAATATTTGACAACTGTTAGTACCTTGAATTGTACTTAATAATTCTTTTAGTGTTGGCTGAACTGGCAACACCACTTCAGCAGCCACCCCCTGATGATTATGAGTTTTAGTCAGTTGATATAACTCGTCAGAAGTTACATAAGAAATATTGCTATTACAAGCCGTGGTTAGGGCTAATAATTCTTTAAGTCTTCTATCTTGTCTATTTTTTTCTAGATAAATATGTTTTACTAATTTATTATTAGTCTTTAAAAAGCTAATTAAGCTATGAAAGCCATATATATAGTTTGCCATAATAAATCTAAAAAACTTTAATTTGGTATGAACCATTAGGGGTAGGAACACCTAACAAGGTTACAAATTGAGCCATGTCTTCCCTATATTGCGGTTGAATAGTTCCATTAAGGATTAATCCTGCAGGATTACCACTACCACTTAAATTAAGAATTGAGTCAGGTGTCGAATTAACATTAATATTCCCCGTGGCAGCATCAAGACTTAAGTTATAGGTGCCCAAAGGATTAATTTTTGAGACTCCGGATGAAATGTGTTCTAATTTTATATCAATTTGGCCAGTTACTTGTTTATTTAAGAGTAAATGTTGCGTTATAACATTAATATTACCGGAGACACCAAAATCTTTAATGATATCTGATAGTTGATTTAATTGACTAATTGACAATGAAACATTTACTTTATCTAAATTAACGCCACGTTTATCAAGATATAAATCGGCAATTGGATTTTCTCCTACATAAAAATTTGCTTCAACAAATTTTTTTAATCCGGGCTTAATTTTCCAATGCAATAATACTAATGGCGAAGATTTGTCTAATTTATCATTATATACAACAAGTAAGCCGCTTCCATGCCAAAAGTCACCATGTGTATTAAACAGTTGTAATCTATGATTGGAGTATTCACTAATTACATTGCCTAAAATCCAACTTGGCATGTTAAGCACCAACACATAAATAAAAGATACAATAAAAATTGTACTTGTCAGGAGTTTATTGTTACTAATTGAAAACCGAGTGAAATTCATTTCGTTTAAAACCTTATCAATTATTTTGCTGTTGATTTACATTATTAAAGCTTACATGGAAAGAAACATAACCAGATTGAGGCAAGCGTGTAATTTTTAGCGCATCTGGAAACAATTCATAACTCTTTCTTAGCTGATCCAAAAAAAGCATTGCGTTATCAAACTTGATTGAGTTTGCATTTATAGTTAAAACATTATCTGCAATTATTACATCTGCATTTTTATCGTCTAAAATTTGATTAGCATCTTGACGAATACGATCAGAATTAACTGAACTAAAATCATTTGCGGTAATTTGTGATAAATCATTATATTGTCTTGCAATTACTTGTGCATCAATATTTTGTGCGGTAAGTGAATTGTACTGATTATCCAGGTTGCTGGTGTAACCAACTGCAGATGAAATAATAAAAACAATCATTAATACAACTACAAAGGCTGAAGCAATAATTAAAATTTGCTGATCGCGTTGAGTTTGTCTTAACCAATAATTTTTAACTGGATCTAACTGCTTAATTAAAATTTGCAGTTGCGGTGCAAATTTTTTACTTAATTCCTGTAGTTTTGTAGTTATAAAATTCATAACTTATAAATATTCCTTAATCGTTTTTATTTACATTGTGCCATAAAAATGGCTTTAATGTTATTACCCACTGCGGGTCAGTTATTAATGCTGTCTGATTATTAATCGAGTTATTAGCTTGATTATTGTTTTGTTGTTGATGGTTATTATTATATGTTTTGTAGTCTTGAATATTAGCCAGCACTCGTCTAGTTTCTAAAACATTTTTATAACTATTAAATTCGCTAGTATTAAATCCACTTCCCATAACAATAACTAACACACCATTATCATAACTAATTTGTTTAATATCATTGTAGGAAATATTTGAATCAACTTCGAGAAATTTAGTTAATAATACTATAGCATCCTTATCATCATAAATTCCGCGTTGGTGCCTTAAGTCAACTATTTTTTTAGTAGCAGCTGGCAGCAGTAGAGAGTTAAGGTTTGTCGTCGTTACTATGCCTTGTAAATTTTTTTCAATCTGTGATTTAACTTTATGAATATCGTAGTTTAACAAAATGCTATTAATAATCCAAAATAGTAGAATAAAATAAAATAAATATTTACCAAACTTTAAAAGCTGCATTAGGGATACTTTTGTTTTTGCTTCTAATTTTATTTTAAAACTAGTGCTTTTCTCCATATTAAAGTTCCAAACTAGCACTCCATAATCAAACTCACCATTTGCATCTTCACACTCAATCTGTAATTCCTGTGCAATTTGTTCTAAATTAAGCGGCACTGAATTATCAGTATACACCAATAATTTTTGAGGTTTATTATCCGCCAGAATATCATCAAGCATTAGCGGTAAGGGCACAGTGTCATCTAAAGTAAAATATTCATATTTGGATATACGTAGAAACCTTTGCTTGCTAGTTAAATACAGCGTCCAGCAATTATCTTTGATGGTGGTGGCATAGACAAAAGATTGAATAAATATAAGCCCAGCTTCAATTTTATTTAATTCACGCGTCAATGACTCATAGTACATTTTATTAAATACAGCAACATAAGCCACATCATCCTCAACCCTCAAGGTTATTGCTTTAGATTCTTCAATTTCTTCTGCTATTTTGTCTTCAATTAAACCTAAGGTTAATTCTTCAGTCAGATTTTTGGTGCTTATTCCTTGAGTATTAATTTTAAAAATGTTACAACATGAAGCTGATAAATATACTTCAACCATTAAATCTTTAAATAAACTTATTTCATCGAAAGTAGAAGCTCCACTTTCAATACTATCATCCCCATTAATAATTTGCCAATTAATTAATTCTTCTAAATTATTGTCAATAAATAAACGCAAAGTCTTCATATTTCTTCTTACTCAGGATGCTGCCACAAAACTGTCGGCCATTGACCACTACGATTTGCCCTATATACTAAAGCTTCCCATTTAAACTCATAGTCATCTTTATCTACTGTTGCATGAATAGTAAAATAATTGGAATTAGTTGATAACGTTGATACATTAATTTGCGTGCCACCACTAAAGCCACCACCAGATAAAATTATACCATTTGTAGTTAAAAAATTTGTAATATCTTGATTAGATTTAAATGGAGTGTTGGTACGAATAGTGACTAATCGTTGCGCTACAGACAGCGGAATTCCACTTTTAGCGGCAATAACTTCTGCAGAAGCGGTATTAACATTTACTGTAACGGAACCAGAACTGGCAAATGATGAAGTATTATTGACTGGATTTGACTCAGCCGTACTTTCAATTGCCAGAATGTTGCTAATTGGCACTGGTATGGCAGTTACATATTGATTTAATTTATAAACCCATTCTGGTTGCATTCCTTTTACCAAGATTAACTCTGACAAATCAACTAAGGGTTTACCTGCAGGGCGATAAGCAGGTTTACCTGCAGTATAATCTGTAAGAATCGGCCCCTCATTTGCCGGAGCAGCCATATAATACGCAACCGCTTGAGCTAAGGCATTTGGTATATTTAATTCAGTTAATAACACAGTAAACTGACTTAATACAGCAGGATTAATTTGACCATTGCTAACTAAATCATTTATGTTAAATTTACTTTGTTCATCAATAATATATCCACTCATGTAGATATTATCAACAATGTTAGTTTTTGGAATTGGTTGTGCCCAAATATCTGAACTAGTATCAATTGGCGATGTTGCAGCACTTGTTGCTAATCCGGCACGACCAAAATCAACGGCCGTATATAAAATGTTGTAACATTGCTCCAAAATTTTTTGATTAGTTAGGCGTTTAATTACTCGATAATTGGTAACGGTAATATTAGAAATTATTGCAGTAATTAAAAACACAATAATTAATACGGTAATTAATGCTACACCCTTATTTTTACTTTGAATTTGTAAATTACTCATAATGCCCAAACTCTGTTGATTTCTTCACCTGAATTTAATTTTATATTCATTTTAAACCCAGTTGGAAGATTTGAAAAGTTGCTGTTGTCTAAGGGCCACGTATCTCGCCATTGCTTATCTGGATAATAAAATAAAACTTGAAAAGTTTGAATATTTGACAAAATTAAAGTAACCACTGGAGTATTACCTAAAACTCGATTCATATACGGCCAGATAACAAAATATAAATTGCCATCTAAATAACGAAAACCAACTCTTTTGGGAGCAGATGAACCATACTGCGGATCCCCGATAAAACCCGCAATAGTAAATTCAACTTGTGAATCAAAATTTCCACTCAACTTATTTTTACCAAGTACCGCTGGAATTAAATTGCCATTTTCATCTCTTACCGCTAAGGGTATAGCTCTATCCCATATCACTGCCATTTTATTTACTGCATTACCAATATCACCCCACTTTTGTTGCGAATCAGTAACAACTTGTTTGGTAATTACTAATGCAGCTATCGTTCTATATGCCATGGTGGATATAATTGCAAAAATGAATATTGCTACTAATAACTCTAATAGCGTAAAACCTAATTTATTTTTTTTCATGTTTTAATATTGGGCTATAAAATTAACGGTTCGATATAAAGCATAATTAGGGTGAGATTTTTCTGCTACTGAAATTTCTATTTTTCTAAAATACTGGTTAGGAGTACTAACAATATTTACTGTCTCAATAAAATCAATTCCAGCCATTGTTACCGCTTTGGTTGAATTACCTAAATCCGGGTAAACCGCATCAATATAAAATTGATTATAGGTGTTATCCGCAATCCAATTTGCAACTTGCCGGGAATAACTATCTTTAACATCAGTAATCGCCAAACCAATTGCACGAGCTGCAGCAGAAAGAACTAAAGCAATTATTAACAAAGCAACTAAACATTCTATTAGTGTAAAACCATTGCTTGATTTGATTTTGTTTTTCATTTTAATTATTTACTACAAAATTACCATTAGGTGTTTCATCAATCCAGGTATGATGAACTGAATCGGTAACCAAAAAAGACATTTCACTAATATCTCCATTAGGATAAAATTTAATTTTTTGTTTTTCTTTTAATTGGCTACCATCTATTAAAGTTTTTTCTACTTGCATACGCGGCGGCCATCCCCAGGAAATTATATTTTGTATATTTAAATCTGACCATTCACCATTTTTATACGATTTACACGTAAAACCTGTAGGTAAAACATCACAAGAAATAACGCTGTCAGTATAAATTGCCTGATCCGCAAGTAAATCTAAAGTACTAGCAATTTTATTGGCATTAGCCATAAAACCTGAATAACTCGGAGCACCAACGCTTAAAACTGCAATCCCTGACATTACGGCAACAATTACTAAGACTATTAGAATTTCGATTAAAGTAAAGCCATTCTTGCGCATAATGTTCATCTAATTTAATTCTTATGAAAGGTAAGATTTAAAATAAAGAAGAGTTACCCACGGCAACTCTCTTTATTCAGCAAACAACTTGGAATTCCTTCAATCCGGCATATCCGTTATTGCCAATTTCCAATAACTCCATCTCCAGAATCACCACTGCCATTTTGTCCATTTGGACCAAAAGAATAAACATCAATTTCTCCATGTCGACCTGGATTTTGATACTGATAAGGATTGCCCCAAGGATCATCAGGAAGTTTATCTAAATAACCACCGTCTTTATAGTTATTGGGAATTGGCGCAACGCTTGGTTTATGAACTAAGGCATCTAATCCTTGAGCACTGGTAGGATATCTTAAGTTATCAAGGTTATAAAGCTTTAGGGCATTCATTATTGAAGCTATGTCACTTTTTGCTGCTACTTTTCTGGCATCCTCAGTTCTACCTACGACACGCGGAACAATCAAAGCGGCCATTACACCAATGATTACCAATACCACCATAATTTCAATTAAAGTAAATCCTCTACTGGTTTTGCGCATATTGTTCATTTTACATTTTCTCCTTAATATGTGGTTTTCTATAATTGTATTATATCATAAACTAAAATTATGTATTTAGACAAAAATATTTTTCTAAGTTATCGATTAAGTTTATTTGTTATAATTACGGGATATATTTTTTAAGGATCGATTATGACTACCCTTGGACACTTAGGTCAAAAATCTAATTATCCCAAGCAGTATAATCCTGATTTATTGTTTGCTATTCCGCGCCAAATTAAAAGACTGGAAATTGGGTTAAATAGTGCTCAACCAGGATTTTATGGGGTTGATATTTGGAACCATTATGAATTATCGTGGTTAGACTCTAAGGGTAAACCCTGTGTTGCCATTGGTAAAATCACTTATTCAGCGCTATCACCCAATATTATTGAATCTAAATCTATGAAATTGTATTTTAATAGTTTTAATGCAACAAAATTGGCCAGTGCACAAGAATTAATTACAACCGTTACTAAAGATTTAACCAACAAGGTTGAAGCCCCTGTTTCTTTCGAATTATTAAGCATTTATAACATATCTATAATTACTGCATTACCTGGAATTTGTTTAGATCAACAAGACATCATTTGCGACAATTATAGTCCTAACCCTGATTTTTTATACTGTGATGATATTGAACTTAGTGAGGAGTTATATTCCGACCTACTCAAATCCAATTGCGCGATAACTAATCAACCAGATTGGGGGAGTATTTATATTAGTTATACCGGGAAAAAAATAAATCATGCTGGTTTGCTTAAGTTTATAATTTCCTTGCGTAATACCAATGAGTTTCATGAACAATGTGTAGAATATATTTTTCGGCAAATAATACTTAAATGTGCACCTAAACATTTAACAGTTTATGCCTGCTATACACGAAGAGGTGGAGTAGATATTAACCCATTGCGCTCGACCAATAAAAATTATATCGTTCCTTCACCTAATAGATTAAATCGTCAGTAAAAGGCTAATCATGAAAGCTATACTTATATTATCCGGTGGTTTAGATAGTTCAACTTTAGGTTACTATCTAAAAGCAAATAACTATTCTGAATTAATATGTTTAACTTTTGACTATGGACAGAAACATATTAAAGAGATTAATTCTGCTAAAATTATTGCGGAAAAACTTAATGCCGAACATAGATTGATTGAGCTTTCTTTGTTAAAACCAATTCTTAAGGGTTCTAACTCTAGCTTAACTAATGCTGCAGTTGCTGTGCCACATGGTGCTTACACCAAAGAAAATATGGCATCAACTGTTGTTCCCAATCGCAATGCTATGATGCTTACATTGGCCTGGACAATTGCTTGCGTAGAAGAAGCTGATGTTCTAGCCTATGGAGCACATGCTGGAGATCATTATATCTATCCTGATACCCGCCCAGATTTTTTTACTGCAATTAATAACGCCTTGAGACTTGGAACTGAGGATCTAAATGCTAAAAATTTAAATTTAATAGCACCGTTTATTAATAAAACCAAATCTGAGATTGTAACCATAGGCGCAAATTTAAATGTACCATTTGCCCTAACCTGGACTTGCTATGAAGGAGGTGACATTCACTGCGGATTATGCGGAGCTTGTCATGGAAGAAAAGATGCTTTTTTTCAAGCCAATATAAAAGACCCCACAATATATAGGAATTAAACCGTGAAAATATACACTGTCTGCAAGAAGCATATTATTAGTACAGGTCACAGAATTTATGGCCATCCAGGTAAATGCGCAAATTTACATGGGCATTCATATGAGTTTCATTTTTATATAACCGCACCGGTTTTAGATAACTTAGGAATGGTAGTTGACTTTTCTTACATCAAACAAACCTTATGTGCTTGGTTAGATAGCAACTATGATCACCGTATGCTAATTTGGGAGCAAGATCCAATTGCGCAAGAATTATTAGCGATTGATAAATCAGTAGTACTGGTGCCGTATAATCCATCAGCGGAAAATATGGCAAACTACTTATTAACGGTAGTGGCGCCGCAGTTAATAACTAACCCTCAAGTTAAAGTAGAAAAGGTTATGGTCGGTGAAGGACCAACCTCAATTGCTACCTGCCAAATGAAAGAATAACGGTGAATACTCCATTACCGGTAAATGAGATCTTTGCCACTCTTCAAGGGGAAGGTTCTTTTAGTGGTAAACCAAGTATTTTTATTCGATTTCAAGGTTGTGATGTTGGATGTAGTTGGTGTGACACTAAACATAGCTGGAACTTAAACTCTAAATCAGAGGTAACAATAGATACTATCCTGAAAAAAGAGTCAAGTAGTAGCAATTATTGTTTAATTACGCCAAAACAAATTATCGCTTATATTGAAGCCAACTTTAAACAGATTAAGCATGTGGTGCTAACTGGTGGAGAACCTTCGTTATACAATCTGCAACCATTGTGTTTAGCTCTGGAAAGCCTCGACAAACAGGTTCAAATTGAAACCAGCGGAACATCACCGTTACAAATATCGCCTAACACCTGGGTGGTATTATCTCCTAAATTTGATATGCCTGGTAAGAAAAAGATTGTTATTGAAAATCTATCTTTGGTAAATGAAATTAAAATGCCGGTTGGCAAACCAAGTGATATGCTTAATTTACACAAGTTTATTAATGAATATAATCACTTTTTAAAAGATGTTGAAATTTATTTACAACCCTTATCAAACGCCCCAAGTGCAATTAAATTATGTATTAGTGAAGCAATTAAAAATAATTTCCGCTTAAGTTTACAACTACATAAAATTATTAATATTCGCTAAAAAATCAACAATTATACAACTTATATTAAACACCAAGTTTACTCTAAACTAACAAATTGTACCTGGTAGCATTACTAAATTTATGTTATAATTATATTTAATATGTTTTAAGTATAAATACCATGGTTAGATTAGGCATAAATATCGATCACATAGCTACTATAAGAAATGCTCGTGGTGAAAACTTTCCCAGTGTGGTTGAAGCTGCTTTAGTTGCAGAAACTAATGGTGCGGATTTAATTACCGTACATTTGCGTGAAGATCGTCGCCACATCAAAGATGCCGATGTAATTAATTTAAGAAATAATATTAAAACTGAGTTAAATTTAGAAATGGCCTTAACTCAAGAAATGATTGATTTCGCTCTAGAAATAAAACCAAATTTTGTGTGCATTGTTCCGGAAAAAAGACAGGAATTAACTACAGAAGGTGGTTTAAATGTTCTGGCTAATTTCGATGCCTTAGGCAATGCTATTGAAATATTAAAAGCGCATAACATTTTAACCTCATTGTTTGTTGATGCTAATTCTGATCAAATTACTGCCGCCAGTGATTTGGGTGCTTATTCTATTGAAATTCATACTGGCAAATATGCTAATTGCAAAAAACCGTATTTGCAAAATGACGTTTATTATCAAATCAAAGATATGTGTGAATTGGCAAATTCGCTTGAATTAGTTGTAAATGCAGGGCATGGTTTAACTTATCACAATGTAAAACCAATTGCCAACATTCCGCAAATGAATGAATTAAATATTGGCTTTGCAATAATAGCTAATAGTATATTTTGGGGCTTACCAAAGGCTGTTGCAAAAATGAAACAATTAATTTGCGAAAAACAATTTTAATATGTTACATAATTTAATTAATATTTTAAGCGGCATGTTATTTGTGATGGGGATTATCTCAGGCATTGGTCCACAATCATTAAATATTCTTGATCATGCAATTAAAAGAAGAAATTACATTGCAGTAGCCACCACTTGTTGTCTTGCTGATTTAGTTTTGTTATTTCTAGCCTGTGTCGGGTTAAATCTCATTATTACGCCATTAATCCTCGCGTTTATTAATATTATTGGCATTATTTTTATGGTTTGGTACATATTAATTAAATTTATGGATTTATTTAAACGACATCAAAAAATAAAACTATCCCGTGAATTTGAAACTCGCAATCAAGCAATTTTAAGAGCCTTAGCTCTTACCTGGTTAAATCCTCTAGTATACATTGATTTAGTTGTTATTATTGGTGGTACAGCAAGTCAATATAAAGGTTCTGATTGGTATGATTTTGTGGCTGGAGCTATTTTGGGTGACGTAGTTTGGATTTATGGCATTACCTTTTTTGCCAAATCCTTTTCTAAACAATTAGACAAAGCTCTAATTTGGCATGCTTTTGATGTTTTGACTATAGTAATTATGTCAATCATTTTATTTAAAACCGTAAATTATCTCAATCATTCACATCTAACCTTTAACGCAATAATAAAGAGTTAATTATGATTTACGGTGTTGGTCAAGATATTGTCAACATTAAACGTATAGATTCTATTTTAGGAACTTATGGCGAAAAATTTAAAGATAAAATATTATCTGCAACAGAAATTATCGCATTAAATCAACATAATAGCAACATATCTTCATTTGTTGCTAAACGCTTTGCTGCTAAAGAAGCTTTTGCCAAGGCTTGTGGGATTGGCATCAGAAAACCAATAAATATGCGGGACATAAGTGTGATTAACAATCCTATGGGCAAACCGCAATTAATATTTAGTCCATCAATTCAAAAATGGTTGAATAAACAGCAAATTAAATCATGCCATTTATCCCTTAGTGATGAAATCATTAATAATGAAATTCGTTTAGCCAGTGCATTAGTTATTCTTGAATGTTAATCTTTTAAATATCTATATTTCTAGCACGTAGAGCATTAGTTTCAATAAAGTCTCGGCGCGGTTCAACCTCATCCCCCATGAGCATGCTAAATATATTATCGGCAGAAATCGCATCTTCAATTGTAACTTTTAATAAGCTTCGTACATTTGGATCCATGGTAGTATCCCATAATTGAGAAGCGTTCATTTCCCCTAAACCTTTATAGCGTTGAACATTCAATCCTTTTTTGACTTCTTGCAATAACCAATCCAACCCCTCACTAAATGTTTTTACTAATTTAGTTGTCTCTGCTCTTACCACCATTAAATTTGCGCAATTAATTGCATTAGCTGCTTGGCGTGCTTTAACAATTTTACTAAAATCTGAACTATTAATAAAAGTTGAATCAATTACAGTTACAACATGATTTCCATGTTCAATTCTAGCAATTATTAATTTATATTCATTTTTGATTTCATCAAATTTAGCTTCAATTTTAATATTAGGATTGTTTAGTTTTGCTGTCATATTTTTTATTGTTTGTTGTACTTCATCTTCAGATTTTAAGGATACCTCAATATCAAAATTTAGTAAGGCATCTAGAATCATTTTGTCCATAAATCTACTATGCGATTCAACAATATTACGTGCTTTTAAATATACTTGAGCGGTAGCGGCTAATTCATCTTTAGCTAAAATAGTTACTCCATCAGCCGTGAATTTTGCTTCTTCTAGCGCCATCTCTAGTAAAAAGTCATTCATAGCTTCTTCATCTTTAACATATCTTTCATTTTTACCTTGTTTTACTTTATATAATGGCGGTTGGGCAATATAGATATGGCCACGTTGTACCAATTCTGGCATTTGACGATAAAAGAAGGTTAATAGTAGTGTGCGAATGTGGGCTCCATCAACATCAGCATCAGTCATAATTATTATTCTATGATACCTTAATTTATCTGGATTATATTCTTCAGCGCCAATTCCTGTACCCATTGCGGTTATAAGCGTTGCTACTTCTTGAGATGCCAACATTTTTTCAAATCTAGCTTTTTCAACATTTAATATCTTTCCTTTTAGAGGTAAGATTGCTTGGAATTTTCTATCTCGCCCCTGTTTAGCAGAACCACCAGCTGAATCACCCTCAACTAGATATAATTCGCATAAGCGCGGATCTTTTTCTTGACAATCGGCCAGTTTTCCAGGTAAACCTAAACCATCCAAAATACCCTTTCTTCTAGTTAATTCGCGGGCTTTGCGTGCCGCTTCACGTGCTCGAGCAGCATCAATAATTTTGCCACATATAATCTTGGCATCAATGGGATTTTCTAGTAAATAATTTCGTAATGCTTCACCAACAATATCTTGAATTATCGGCGACACTTCAGATGATACTAATTTATCTTTAGTTTGCGATGAAAATTTAGGGTCAGGCAATTTAGCTGAAACAATACAAGCTAAACCTTCACGCATATCATCACCAGTGGTTACTACTTTTGCTTTTTCAGCAAGTTTTTGCTCTTCAATATATTGATTAATAGTTCTAGTCATAACATTTCTTAACGCAGACAAATGTGAGCCACCATCTCTTTGTGGAATGTTGTTCGTGAAACATTGAACATTTTCTTGATAGGAGTCATTCCATTGCATTGCTACTTCTACTCCCATCGCATCTTTTTCACCGCTGCAATGAAATATTTTAGGATGTAAAACTGTTTTATTACGATTTACATAGGCGACGAAGCCGGCAACGCCACCAGCAAACGCAAAATCTTCCTCTTTACCATCTCTTTGGTCAATTAGCGAAATTTTAACGCCATTATTTAAAAATGAAAGTTCACGCAATCTTTTAGCTAATATTTCATAATGGTATTCTATTTTACCAAAAGTCTCAACACTGGCCATAAAGTGGACTCTAGTTCCACGTTTACCATCAGCGCTTCCGGTTTGTGCTAAAGGTTTTACAGCATCACCCAATTTAAAATCAATTTCATATTGTTTTTCTTCACGCCATATTGTTAAATTTAGCCAATCAGATAAGGCGTTTACTACTGATACCCCGACTCCATGCAATCCACCAGATATTTTATATGAATTATTATCAAACTTACCACCAGCATGCAATACAGTCATAATTACTTCAGCTGCAGATCTATTTTCTTCTGCATGAATATCAGTTGGAATACCACGCCCATTATCTTCGACTGAAACTGAATTATCTGGGTGTATAACTACTTTAATGTTATTACAATGGCCGGCTAAGGCTTCATCTATAGCATTATCTAAAACTTCAAAAACCATATGATGCAATCCAGAACCATCTGAAGTATCACCAATATACATTCCTGGGCGTTTTCTTACCGCATCTAAACCTTTTAATACTTTAATACTCGTACTATCATAGGCATTAGTAACTTTTTGATCTTCCATTAACTGTTCCTTTTATATAATGCTAATTGTTTTTTTTAATAATATATTTTACTACACTCATGCGGTTGCTAGTGTGCTAAATTAATTTATTCATTTTTTAACTATAAAGTTTAATCAGTTAAATTGGTTTTACAGTACTTTATGTTGCTGAGTTAAAAACTGCGCTAAATTATTTGGTAATGGTGCTTCAATACTTAACTTGGTGTTTAATATTGGATGCATAAATTCAACTTTATATGCATGTAGAAACATTCTTTTACAACCATCTTTATAAAACTTCTTATTTAAATCAAAATTACCATACTTTTCATCACCAACTATAGGATGACCTAAATGTTGTAAATGAACTCTAATTTGATGTGTTCGTCCTGTCTTTAAGTTTGCATTAACTAAAGTACTATCAACAAATTTTTGCACAACTTTAAAAATGGTATATGACTCTTGTCCATGTTCATGATCAACTTTGACTCTTCGTTCTCCATCTTTAGTTACATATTTATACAAAGGTAATTTTACATGCTTAGATGTTTCCTGCCACTGACCACAGGTAAGTGCTAAATATTGTTTACTCAAGTTGCCAAGACGAATAATTTCTTGGAGTTGAACTAAGGCGATTCTTTTTTTAGCTAAAATAAGCACTCCAGATGTCTCTCGATCTAAACGATGCGCTAACTCCAAAAACTTTAAAGTGGTTAGCGAATTCCTTAATTGCTCAATCACGCCAAAACTAATTCCACTTCCGCCATGACAGGCGACTCCATTAGGTTTATTAATAATTAAATAATACTCATCTTCGTATAAAACTGTAAAATTTGCTTGAGGAATATAATTTGTAGCTGGTGACTTCGTTTGATTAATAAATAGCGGAGGAATTCTTACGCTGTCATTTAATTGAACTTTATAATTGACTTCGACTCTTTTTTTATTAACTCTAACCTCGCCGCCCCTTATAATTCGATAAATATGACTTTTTGGAACATCCTTAAATAACTTAGTCAATAGATTATCCAAGCGCTGATTTTCGTCATTTTCAGAGACTAAATATAAATTAACAATATTTTTACTCAATTCATTTGTCATTTTAGTTTATAATGTATACCTTGATATAGATAAAAATGTATAGCA
>JAPJMP010000102.1 GCA_026461645.1 Burkholderiales bacterium | reverse complement strand
GTATCAATAATATTGATTCTACAATTATTCTGGAAAAGCCTAAATTGCGTGATTATATTGATATAATGAGGCAAAATATTGCCACTGATTTGAATCTTGAGTTAAACCAAATTAGCATTAAAGCTAAAACCAGTGAAAAAATTGGCATAGTTGGACGACAAGAGGCTATAGTAGCTCAAGCCGTGGTTCTACTAATTAAATGATTTAAAATATAGGAAATAATAGAATGTATATTAAGACAATTAAAACTTTATTTATTACACTTGCTTTTTCACTTATTCTTATTGATTTATCGCTAGCCAATGAAATTAATAATTCAAATTCTAATGATCCAAATAATGTAACTATCCCAGTTGAAGATGTTAATAATTTTGCCAAAGTATATGCTATCACTAAAAGTTATTATGTTGAAAGTGTTTCAGATTCTAAATTAATTAAAGGTGCGATTAATGGAATGTTGACTAATTTAGACCCACATTCAGCCTATCTCGATAAAGATGATTTTAAACAATTAAATGAGTTGACTACTGGTCAATTTGCAGGAATTGGCATTGAAATTAGTCGCGATGCGCAAAGTTCTGGAATAAAAGTTATTGCTCCTCTTGATGGTACACCGGCTTATGCAGCAGGAATTAAAAGTGGTGATATTATTATGAAAATCGATAATGTTCCGGTTTCATCTTTATCAGTAGATGAAGCAGTTAAAAAAATGCGCGGTAAAGTTGGGACTAAAGTAACATTAACCATTGTTAGAGCTGGTGAACTAAAGCCTTTAGTTAAAACACTTTCGCGCGCTGTTATTGCCATTAAAAGTGTAAAATATAATATGCTTGAATCTAATTATGCTTATGTAAGAATCACTGATTTTCAGGATGATACAACCAGCAACTTAGTTAAAGTTTTAAATATAATTAATAGTAAAGATAAGGACTTAAAGGGGGTAATTCTAGATTTACGTGATAACCCAGGAGGATTGCTTCAATCTGCAGTTGGAGTGGTTGGTGCTTTTGTTCCAGAAAATAGTTTGGTGGTTTATACCAGTGGACGTGCGCCTAATTCGAATAATAAGTTTTACGCTCGCGTAAAAGATTATAGTTTAGATGACTCTGGTGATGATTTTCTTAAAAATGTACCAGCAAAATTTAAAACTATACCAATGGTGGTTTTAGTAAATCAAGGTACAGCATCAGCAGCAGAAATAGTATCTGGAGCATTGCAAGACTATAAGCGCGCTAAGATTATAGGTACTAATACTTTTGGTAAAGGTTCAGTACAAACTGTTATTCCATTGTCTGCAGATACTGCCATTAAACTTACTACTGCACTATACTATACGCCAAAGGGTAGATCAATTCAAGCTAAGGGTATTAAACCTGATGTAATCGTTAAAAGTGAATACAGTGATATTTTAGATAGTTGGGATATGTCTGAGGCAGGACTAAATAATCATTTAAATAATCCTAATAAACTAAATATTATTATGGATAAAGATAACACCCCAGTTATTACTCCGCCAAAGCAAATTAAATCACAAAATGATCTTAAAAAACTGTGGCAACAACAATCGAAATTACAACCTAAAGTGGTATCACAAGATATGGCTGTGGTTAATTTGAATAATGATTTTCAACTACAATGGGCTTTAAAGATTATTGAAGGTAAACCACTACCATTTAAATCAGAAAAGAGTAATTTAAAGCATAAATAAATTTATTTTATTAGAGCGTGGCTATGAAGTCTGAATATATTATTGCTCCAAGTATTTTAGCAGCAGATTTTGCTAAATTAGGTGAAGAGGTCGCGAATGTTGTTGTAGCAGGTGCTGATTGGATTCATTTTGATGTAATGGATAATCACTATGTACCAAACCTTACTTTTGGACCTATGGTATGTAAAGCGATTAAACCTTATGCAAAACATGCGTTAATTGATGTTCACCTAATGGTTGAACCGGTTGATGCCTTAATTAATGATTTTGCTCAAAATGGGGCTGATATTATTGTTTTTCATCCAGAAGCATCTAATCATATTCATCGCAGTCTAAGTTTAATCAAAAGTTATGGCTTAAAAGCTGGTTTAGCGTTTAATCCAGCAACTCCTTTAAATTATTTAGACCATGTGCTTAATGATATTGATATTATTTTATTAATGTCAGTTAATCCGGGCTTTGGTGGCCAATCTTTTATTAATGCTACGCATAATAAAATTCAACAAGTTAGGCAAATTATTACTAAATCTAAACGCGATATCATTTTAGAAGTTGATGGTGGAATTAATGCTAATAATATTGCTTTAGTTGCAGCAAGCGGAGCAAATGCTTTTGTTGCTGGCAGTGCAATTTTTAGCAGTGATAATTATCAACATACAATATCTCAAATGCGAACAAAATTAATTTAAATATTAGGATTAACTTATGACAACTACAACAAAGTCAAAAGCAACTAAAATTAGTGAACTATCTTTTATGTCATTATTTGCTTTAATTTTTGGTTCAATGGTTGGTAGTGGTGTTTTTGATATTCCACAAAATATTTCCTATAAATCTGGAGTGGTTTCAGTTAGTATTGGTTGGGTTATAACAGTAGTTGGAATTTTAGCACTTAGTTGGGCCTTCATCTATATAACAAATAAGCGACCAGATATACAAAGTGGTTTATATGGCTATGCTAAACATGGTTTTGGTGATTATATAGG
>JAPJMP010000101.1 GCA_026461645.1 Burkholderiales bacterium | reverse complement strand
TAGACCAAGAAAAGCTCTTGGATTTTTAACCCCAAATGAGGTTGTAAACCGATATTTAACCAAATCTTATAAAAAAATTGTCGCGGCTTAGTTGACAATCGGCGGCTGAGCTTTTTAAATAATAAATTGTTTATTTAAAAAATGTAGTATAATAACTAATAAAAAATAATTTATAAGGATATATCTATATGAGTAATATAGTTCATGCAAACGATTCTTCATTTGACAGTGATGTTATGAAATCTGATTTACCTGTATTGGTTGATTTCTGGGCGGAATGGTGTGGTCCGTGCCGCATGCTATCACCAATTTTAGATGATATTGCTAAAGAATATTCTGGCAAAATTAAGGTGGTTAAGGTAAATGTAGATGAAAGTAACCAAACAGCAGCACATTATGGAGTGAGAGGCATTCCTACAATATTATTAATTAAATCAGGTCAAGTTATTGGAACTAAGGTTGGGAATCTACCTAAAAGTCAATTAACTAGTTTTATTGACAGCAATATTTAATTTAGGATAAAATACATGCTACTTGGTAATTATTTCCTGGTGGCATTTTATTTACAGTTCACTATACAAACTTTTCTATTTCAAATCAGTTAATAAAAAAATAAGGCTCTAGATTGATTCTAGGTTTTGATAAAAATTTTTAGATGGTCATTTATGCATTTAAGCGAAATTAAAGATCTGCATGTAGCAGAATTACTGGAAATAGCAACTAACCTTAAAATTGAGGGAGCTAGTAGACTAAGAAAACATGATATTATTTTTTCAATACTGAGAAAAAGAGCTGAAGCTAATGAAAATATATATGGCAGTGGAGTTTTAGAAGTTTTACCCGATGGGTTTGGTTTTCTCCGCTCACCGGAAACATCGTATTTAGCTAGCCATGACGATATTTATGTCAGTCCAAGTCAAATTCGGCGCTTTTATTTACAAACTGGTGATACCGTAGATGGTGAAATTAGAATGCCCAAGGATGGCGAAAAATATTTTGCTCTCGTTAGAGTCGACAAAATTAACAACAATGATCCTGAGCATAATAAACATAAAATTCTTTTTGAAAATCTAACGCCGTTATTTCCTAATCAACAGTTAATATTAGAGCGTGATGTTAAAGGCGATCAAGCTTTGACGGGAAGAATAATTGATTTAATTGCGCCAATTGGTAAAGGTCAACGTGGTTTAATTGTGGCGCCTCCTAAAACAGGTAAAACAGTGATGTTGCAGCAAATTGCTCACTCTATTACTGCAAATCATCCAGAAGCAGTACTATTGGTATTACTAATAGATGAGCGGCCAGAAGAAGTAACTGAAATGCAGAGATCAGTTAAGGGTGAAGTTGTGTCTTCAACATTTGATGAACCAGCCTCAAGACATGTCCAGGTTGCAGAAATGGTGATTGAAAAAGCAAAGCGTCTAGTCGAGCATAAAAAAGATGTAATAATTTTACTTGATTCCATTACACGTTTAGCACGTGCTTACAATACAGTATCCCCAGCATCAGGTAAAGTACTATCAGGAGGGGTTGATGCTAATGCATTACATCGTCCGAAACGTTTTTTTGGTGCCGCTAGAAATATTGAAGAAGGTGGATCTTTAACTATAATTGCAACAGCATTAATTGAAACAGGTTCAAGAATGGATGATGTAATATTTGAAGAATTTAAAGGCACGGGAAATATGGAGTTGCATTTAGACCGTGATATATCGCAACGGCGAATTTATCCGGCAATAAATGTTTTAATGTCTGGCACTCGTCGAGAAGAACTTTTACTATCCAAGGAACACTTACAAAAAATCTGGATTTTGAGAAAAATTATGGCAACAATGCAAACTGTTGAGGCTATTGAGTTTATTTCTGAAAAATTGCGTGACACTAAAAATAATGTTGAATTTTTTGATTCAATGCGACGCTAATAACTAATTATTTTGAGTGTTGTAGTTTAAATTCATCAATCATTTTTTGAGCGATGCTAGTTTTAGTTGATGGATAGCCTGGAATATTAGCTGCAGTATAAAAATTAGCATCATTTAGTTCTTCGTGATCAACAACTATATTTCCAGATTTATATTGAGCAGTGAAACCTAGCATTAAAGAATTTGATGGAAATGGCCAAGATTGTGAACCCCAATATTTAATATTATCAATTTGAATTCCAACTTCTTCTTCAACTTCTCTAATTACAGCCTCTTCTATAGTTTCGCCGATTTCAACAAAACCTGCAATTAAGCCATAGACTTGAGGTGGAAAATTTTTACCTCGGGCTAATAATATTTTGTCTTCTTTATGAATTCTAACTATTATACATGGGCTAATTTGGGGATAATTTTCCTTATTGCAGTTGGGGCAATAAACGAATTTTTGATTAGTTTTTAAAGTATTTAAAGTGCCACAAGTACTACAATATTTATTGAGCAAATAATAATTTGCCAACTCGTATAAACAAATAATTTTTCGATTAAAGTCATCAGCAAAATTATTTAATAAAGTCCTTAGAGTAATAAATGAATAATGCTTTGGTAACAAATCTAATGTAAGAGAGGCATTAATTTGGGTGATCAAAAAGCCTTCATGTTCTACAATTGGCATATGTTGAAGTTGGAATTGAGTTAACAAATAATGCTTTGGTAACTCAATACTATTATCAAGATTAATTGCTAATATTTTATTATCATATAAAGCAAGTAATGTTAATTCTTGCTGCATTAATTAGTCGCGTAATAGTTCATTAATTGATACTTTTTTTCTTGTTGAAGCATCTACTTGCTTAACAATGATTGCTGCATATAATGAATAATCACCATTAGCTGATGGAATATTTCCTGGTACTACAACTGAATATGCGGGAATTTTGCCATAACTAATAGTCTTCGTTTCACGATTATAAATTTTAGTTGATTTTCCGATATACACACCCATACTAATTACACTGCCTTTTTCCACTATAACGCCTTCTACAATTTCACTACGAGCGCCAATAAAGCAATCATCTTCAATTATAGTTGGGTTACTTTGCAGAGGTTCTAAAACACCACCAATACCAACGCCACCAGATAAATGAACGTTGCTGCCAATTTGGGCGCATGAACCAACAGTAGCCCAAGTATCAACCATAACATTAGAGCCAATATGGGCTCCTATGTTAACATAGCTTGGCATTAAAATTGAATTTTTGCCAATAAATGCACCTTTTCTAACTACAGCGCCAGGAACTACACGAATAGACTCTCTGGAAAACATTTCCTCGCTATAATTGGGGAACTTAAGGTTAAATTTGTCGTAAAATTTGGTCCAAGTAGCATCAAACATTTGATTTTGATTTAATCTAAAGGATAATAAAATAGCTTTTTTAATCCATTCATGAGTTACCCAGCTACCACCAAAATTTTCTGCAACTCTAATGCCACCACAATCTAGAGTATCAATAACTAAGTTGACAGTTTTTTTTAAATCGCTATCTACAGGTTTTACATCTTGAATATTAGCAAAGGCGTTTTCAATAATTTGACGAACTCCATCCATCATTAACTCCAATAATTTATTTAATAGTATTTTATTTTAGCATATTAACCATGGGCATTTAATAAAATTATAAGTCTAAATCTTTCATTGTCAATAAAGAGACGACAATTTTGTTATAAGAATCAGTTAAATATAGATTTACAATCTCGTTTAGAGTTAAAAATCCAAGATTCTTTTAGGCCTATTGTTAAGTATATTTTGCATATATGCTATTTGTTGTTGATTAATACTAGCAAACTTAGTTTTTTGCGGAAAATATTTTAATCAATTTATTAATGTGTTAATTATGACATTGTTCATAGAATCGATATAGACCGGTAAAATGTTAATTATGTCAAGTTTTTGACCCACTTTTATACTCAGAAATTGACCCACCCCAAGACTAAAAAATCACCAATAATAAATAAATGGTGTGGATT
>JAPJMP010000100.1 GCA_026461645.1 Burkholderiales bacterium | reverse complement strand
ATGGTATATCAACAATTATTTTATCTATATAATTATTTTTGCGCATAAATTTTTTCAACTAAACTAATCACATTGTACATTTGACCTAAAGCAAACATTTTAGGTTCAATCACAATTTGGCGATATAACTCGGGATGATAAGGTGAGGCACCACTACTGGCTAAAGTTACAACCTTTCTAGCTGATACTTCACTTTTAATTTGCTCAAATCTAGTTAAACCTTCACTGCCTAAAAATTCATAATTAACAAATTCATCTAGCGACTTGCCACCAAGTTTAATAAACCCATGCTCACCCATAATCGATAAAGTACACTCAAGATTTTTAGGCTCAGCAGCAATTGATATCTCCATTGTTCCACCGAAGGTTTTAAAATCAAAAATAGAATAAATTGTATCATTGACATCGGTGGCATCAAATTTAGTATTATAAAAACTTGCTTTTACTACTTCTGGCATTCCTAATAAATATTGCATCACATCTAAATAATGTACTCCAAATTCACGCAAAATTCCACCACCACTTGCCATATTACCGCGCCATCCAGTAAAATATGTAAGCGGTCTTTGCCACCGCTGCACTAGTGAACAACCGCGAATTTTACCCAACAAATTTTCATTTATTGCTTGTTTAGCAATAATTACTGATGGATTTAATCTAACTTGCAGCACGCCAAAAACTTTAACCTTATTTTGTTGAGCTAATTGCTCAAGTTCTATTATTTGACTTGCTTTGAATGTAGCTGGTTTTTCTAGAATAACATTTTTTTTATTATTTAAAGCCTTAACTGCTTGATTAAAATGTAGATTATTGGGGGTTAAGATACAAATGCAGTTAACCTCATTATCAAGGTAACCCTCATCTTCGCAAGAATAAGTTTTGGTGTTTAATTCAGTTTTATATTTATTCAATACTTCTTGATTGGTATCATAAATGCCAATTAACTGATATAAATCTGGATTATTATTAATCGCTGCGATATGTCGACTAAATATTGCTCCACAACCTAAAACAGCAACTGTATATTTTTGCATGATTTACCTTTCAATATGCGTTTATTTCAAGGGCAGTGTTATCTTACTGTTATCACTTGATTTAAACAAAATCAATAGTTTGCCAATATGCTGAACTACTGCAGCATCAACTTGACTATTTATTTCACTTATCACTTCATTTCTATACTTTTTGTAATCACCAAAAATTCTAATTTTTATTAATTCATGGGCGTTTAAATTAGTATTTATCTCTTTTATAACACTAGCAGTTAAGCCCTTCTCTCCAACAAAAACCACTGGGTTTAATTTATGCGCTAAAGCCTTTAAATATTGCCTTTGCTTTATGGTTAAACTTTTCATACTATCCCCCCTCAAAAAACATTTCTTATATAATTATACAATACTTAAAAGCCTTGTTTAATTATAGTTTTATTTATTGTGTATACAACTATTAATTATTTTAGTAGTTGAGCTGTCATGCTCTGAAGCTTTTTGCTGTTGAATGTCGTGTAAAATTGTTTTAGCTAACTGCTTACCCAGTTCAACGCCCCACTGATCAAATGAATTAATCTGCCAAATTATTCCTTGAACAAATGTTTTATGCTCATATAATGCAACTAAATTACCAATGGTGTTTGGTGAAATTTCATTAAATGTGAGCAAATTTGTTGGTCGATTGCCATTAAACATTTTATGTTTAGCAAGCATATCTATATTTTGTCCTTGATAGTTTTGCTGGATTAATTCTGCTTTAGCTTGATCAAAGGTTTTACCTACCATAAAAGCTTCGGCTTGAGCTATTGCATTAGCTTGAAGAATTTGATTATGTTCAAGGTTGCTATACTTGTCTGATAAGGCTAAAATAATATCCATAGGATAAATACTAGTACCTTGGTGTAATAATTGATAATAGGCATGTTGGCCATTAATTCCACTATCTCCCCAAATTATAGGACAGGTTTTATAATTAATGCTATTGCCATATTTATCTAAACTCTTACCATTGCTCTCCATTTCCAATTGTTGAATATACGCTGGAAATTTTTTTAAACGGGTATTATATGGTGAGATTACCAAAGCAGAATAATTATAAAAATTAATATACCAAATACCTATTAGCGCAAGAATTACGGGCATGTTTTTGGTTAAATCGGTGGTATTTAAAAAGTGTTGATCCATGTCTCTTGCACCACTTAGGAGTTGCTCAAAATTATCAAAACCAATGTATAATATGATTGAAATTCCTATGGCCGACCATAAGCTATAACGCCCACCAACAAAGTCCCAAAATTCAAACATATTATCTGGATCAATACCAAACTCTTTAACTGCTTGAGTGTTAGTTGAGGCAGCAATAAAATGATTTTTTATTGCGGCTTTATTGTTATTAGTTTTATTTAAAAACCAATTGCGTGCTGTATGTGCATTAGTAATAGTCTCTTGAGTTGTAAAAGTCTTTGAAGCTATTACGAACAATGTGGTTTCATGATTTAAAGAGTTTAAACAATCAAGAATGTGATAACCATCTACACTTGAAATAAAATGTACATTTAAATTATTTTTTCTAAATGGTTTTAATGCCTCACACACGAAATTTGGGCCTAAATCAGAACCCCCAATTCCAATATTTACAATATCAGTTATGTTTTTGCCAGAATAACCTAAATGAATATTTTGATGCAATTTATGCGCAAAATTTTTCATTCGCTCTAAAACTGCAGTTATTGGTTGCATTACATTTACACCATCTACCATTATTGATTGCGCTTTAGATCTAAGTGCTGTATGTAATACCGCCCTATTTTCGGTATTGTTTAATTTTTGACCATGGAACATTGCTTTTATTTTATCTACTATATTTACCTCTTGTGCCAACTCAAGCAATAAGTCTACTGTGGTGGAAGTAATGTTATTCTTGGCATAATCTAAATTTAAACCATTAACCTTAAGATTAAATTTTTCAGCGCGATCTGGCTCTTGATTAAATAAATCTTTGAGCGTTTTTGTTTGCTGCTTTGCATAATGCTGTTGCAATTTAACATATGTCTTAGTGTTGTGCATAACATTTTACCTATAAAATACTTTTTATTTAATTAATATGGCAAGAATCAACCCAATCCTGATTAGCTAAATACCATTTAACTGTAGCTGTAATTCCACTATTAAAATTAAATTGTGGTTGCCAGCCTAATTGCTGAATAATTTTACTCGCATCAATTGCATAACGAAAATCATGGCCTTTTCTATCTGTAACATATTCAATCAAAGAACTATAACTGGTGCCATCAACTCGTGGATTTAATTCATCTAAAATATTACAAATAGTTGTTACTACTTGTAAATTAGTTTTTTCATTTTGTCCACCAATACAATAACTCTGTCCCACCTGTCCCTTATTTAAAACTAAAACTAATGCACGTGCATGGTCTTCAACAAATAACCAATCACGAATATTTTTACCCGAGCCATAAAGTGGAATTTTTTTAGACTTAAGTGCACAATTAATCGTTAAAGGAATTAACTTTTCTGGAAAATGATATGGGCCATAATTATTAGTACAATTTGTAATAATTGTAGGTAACTTATAAGTGTGGTACCAAGCTTTAACTAATAAATCACTGCTTGCTTTACTCGATGAATAGGGAGATCTTGGATCATACGCTGTATTTTCATTAAAATAACCACTCTCACCAAGCGAGCCATAAACTTCATCTGTTGAAATATGAATAAATTTAAATTTATTATGCAAGTTTAAACTCTCAACATATTCTCGCGCACATTCAAGCAAAGTAAAAGTACCAACTATATTGGTTTGAATAAATTCATGCGCCGCCATAATTGATCGATCTACATGCGATTCAGCAGCTAAATTAAAAATTGCGCATGGCTGATATTTAAGAAAAAGTTCCCGAATATTTTGTTTATCAGCAATATCATATTGAAAAAATTTATAGCGGCTATTTTGCTCAACCTCTTTTAAGGATTGCAAATTACCAGCATATGTTAATTTATCAATATTAATAACTTCATAATTATGGTTTTTAATAATTTCGCGAATTAATGCTGAACCAATAAATCCAGCTCCGCCAGTAACAAAGATTAAATTATTCATACTTAATTATTTTACTCACTAAAATTATTTTCCGCGGCAGTTACTTGAGGCAAGTTTAAATCTTTGGTTGATAGAATATAATTACCATTTATTTGTGGCCATTGAATATTTATTTGCGGGTCATTATAAATTATACCACGATCGAGTTTTGCATCATACTCACCTGAAACCTTATACATAATTTGGGCAACTGGCGATAAAGCCAAAAACCCATGAGCAAAACCATCGGGTATATATAATATATGCTTATTTTGCTCAGATAAAATATACCCAGCCCACTGTAAATAAGTTGATGAATTCTTTCTTAAATCAACCGCAACATCAAAAATTTCCCCTTGAATGCATCTAACTAATTTAACTTGTGGTTTGGGATTTAATTGATAATGTAGTCCACGTAAAACTCCATACTTGGACGATGAGTGATTATCTTGAACAAATTTAGTATGAATATTATTGTGCTTAAATATTGATTCTTTGTAAGTTTCAATAAAAAACCCTCGTTCATCATTGATCTCTTTTGGCTTAATCACAATTAAATCTTTAATATTAGTTGTTATAAATTCCATAGATTATTTAACCAACTTTCTTAAATATTCTGAATATGTATTTTTACCCATATGTGGCAATAGTTTTATAATATCTTCTTTACTAATTAAACCTTTTAATAAACATATTTCTTCTAAACATGCTATTTTAATTCCCTGCCTTTTTTCAACTGTATGAATAAAATTAGAAGCATCAAGTAATGATTCATGGGTTCCAGTATCAAGCCAAGCAAACCCTCTTTTTAAGGTATGAACATTTAAATTATTAGCCTGCATATAAATATTATTTAAATCAGTTATTTCTAATTCTCCACGTTTAGAAGGTTTAATCGTTTTAGCATAAGTAACCACATTTGCATCATAAAAATATAGCCCTGTAACAGCAAAGGAGGACTTCGGTTGTGCTGGTTTTTCTTCAATACTTAGGGCCTTATTATTTATATCAAACTCAACCACTCCATAACGCTCTGGATCAGCAACATTATAGGCAAAAACTGTTGCACCAGAATTAGTTTGTGCTGCTTTTAAAATTTCAGTGATTCCGCTACCATAAAAAATATTGTCCCCTAATATAAGACATGCTGGAGAACCATTTAAAAAACTTTCACCAACAATAAAAGCATCTGCAAGACCACGAGGGGAATCTTGAATAGCATAATCAATTTTGATTCCAAATCTACTTCCATCACCGAGTAAAGTTTTAAACCTATCGATATCAACTGGCGTTGAAATAATTAAAATTTCATAAATCTCGGCTAACAATAAAATTGACAATGAATAATAAATCATTGGCTTGTCATAAACTGGTAATAATTGTTTGGATATAGTTTGCGTTGCAGGAAATAGTCTAGTACCACTTCCGCCAGCTAATATGATCCCCTTATATTTTTTGATGTTTAAATTTTGCTCAAGCACAATTATTATTCCTTAACAAGTAGTTTAATTCCATTTAAAATATCAATTTTAGCTTCCCATTGTGGAACTTTAGGTAAAAAGGTGTTTGGCACCATCACCTCTCTTTGGCGGTAAGACTTAACACCCCAATTTAAATTTAACTTAGATTTAGTTACAGTTTCAAAATAATGTGCTAACTCTTTTAATGAATAATCATTATCTGCATAAATACCGTATGTTTGGTTTACAACATTAGTTTTATTTAGTAGCATAATTCCCGCCTGCTCAAATGCAGTAATTACATCAAGAATATAGACTAAATTTAATCGTTGTTCTCCAGGTGGCATGTCGGCACTAGCATTAGTTTTAGCCAAATTCTTAAACAGCCAAAACAGTTTTTTTCTTTCATCACCATAACCATAGGTATCATATATTTTAAGATTAACCACACTTAAATTTTTGGCCTGAATATAGAATTCTAAGATATCCATAAACGCCTGTTTACTTGCAGCGTATAAACATACAGGATTATACTGATTGCCATTAAAATGCTGCCACGCTGTTCCTGTATTAACAAAATTAGTACAACCCAATTGCACTATAACATCAACTAATTGTGTTGAAAATTTAATATTCGAGTCAATTAATTGATCAATTTGTTCCATTTTATGTTCGGCAATAAATAACGATGCTAGGTGATAGGTTAAATCTATTTTAATTGCTGATAATTGCTGATACAAATCGGCTATTTCACCATTATAAGTAATTAATTTAATGTTTTTATTTATTGCTAACTTGGTTGTATCACTACTTGTTCTTACGATACAATATACATTATTCTTTGCACTTAATTTAACAGCCAAATTATAAGCAATAAAACCAGTTGCACCAGTTATTAATATATTTAAACCTTGTATCATAAAGCACTCTTCAATAAGTATTTATAAACGCCAAAAATTATATCCTAACTGCATGAGTTTATCTTTAGGCAAAATTGATTTAACATCGAGAATTACACTACCGGGTTTTATTTTGCTTAACAATTTATCCAAGTTAAGTTTTTTATATTCATCATGCCCTACTGCAATAATTAGTAAGTTAGTCATGGGTAATTTATCCCATTCTAATAAGTTTACACCATACTCTTGTTGTGCTTCTGCGTTATCGGCCAGTGGATCGTGTACTGCTACTTCAACCTTGTAATCAATTAATTCATTTATAATATCAATTACTTTAGAATTACGCAAATCAGGACAATTCTCTTTAAAAGTTAAACCTAGGACTATAGCATTGGCATTTAACATTGACTGACCTGATTGAATTAGCATTTTAACGCCTTTACGCGCTATATAACGCCCCATATTATCATTTATTCTTCTGCCTGCTAAAATAACCTGAGGAATATATCCTAAAATTTCAGCTTTATAAGTTAAATAATAAGGGTCAACTCCAATGCAATGACCGCCAACTAAACCTGGTCTAAAAGGTAAGAAGTTCCATTTGGTGCCAGCAGCCTCAAGCACTTCTAGCGTATCAATTTCCATTCGTTCAAAAATAACAGCTAACTCATTCATTAAGGCAATATTCAAATCTCTTTGTGTGTTTTCAATTACTTTTGCTGCTTCAGCCACCTTGATACTGCTAGCCTTATGAATTCCAGCGACGACAACACTAGCGTAGACATCAGCAACTATATTCAGTGTAGCTTCATCTTGTCCTGAAACTATTTTCTTTATTTGTGTAAAAACTTTAGTTTTATCGCTTGGATTAATTCTCTCTGGTGAGTAACCAACAGTAAAATCTATACCACACTTTAAATTAGAGTATTGCTCTAAAATAGGCACACAAAAATCTTCAGTAACACCAGGATAAACCGTTGATTCATAAACTACAATATCACCCTTTTTGAGTGCTAACCCAACAGTATGAGATACAGCTTGCAACGGGCTTAAATCAGGTCGATTAGCCGCATCTACTGGGGTTGGCACTGCTACTATATGAAAATCAGCCAATTTAAGCTCTTCAATATTATTGGTAAAAGTAATATTGGCTTTCTCTAATTCAGAGGCAGCAACTTCATGAGTATGATCGTGCTTATTTTGTAATTCATTAATTCTCTTAGGATTAATATCAAATCCAATACAATGCTGCTGTTGTCCAAAAGCTACTACAACTGGAAGCCCAACATAACCTAAACCAATTACCGAAATTTTTCTATTATGCATCTTATATTAACCCTAAAATTAAAAAATTAATCTTAAATTCTAATCAACCAAGAATTATCTGACACTCTGTGCATAAATTATGGATATGTTTGTTTACATCATATTTCCAACAACGTGGGCACTTAATGCCCTGCGCTTGTGTCACGCTTACAAACAATCCCGGCACTTGAGTTGCCTGCAAATCAGTTTGATTATCATGCAGCTCAACTTGCGATACAATTAAAAATTCTTTTAAAAATAGTGCTAAGTTTTGACCTGTTAAGCGCCCAGCACTAGTCACATATTGCATTACTTTAACTAGCACTTCTTGATTTATATCTAAACAAACTTCTAAACGAGCTTCTAGGGGATGCTTTATTAAGCCCAATGCCCGCTGCTCTTCGATCGCTTTTAATAAAGCATCGCGAATGGCAAATAAATTTTCCCAACTTGTTTGCCATGCCAACAAGTTGGCATTATCAGACAGATTTAAGCGTGTTACTAATTCCTGCCAAACCCCAGTAATATCAGCAAAGTTTTGTAAGTGTATTGAGTCTTGCTTGTCTATTTGATAATAATCGGAAACTTGCTCACTAGTAAAAGACAAAATCGGCGCGGTTAATTTATTTAGCGT
>JAPJMP010000099.1 GCA_026461645.1 Burkholderiales bacterium | reverse complement strand
ATATATTTTTTTTATAAAGGCTAAAAATGAAAGCAATTTTAAATACAAATCATGGCAAAATTGAAATAAAATTATATGAAGACAAAGCTCCGCTTACAGTAGAAAATTTTGTTAGTTATGTTAATTCTGGGCATTATAATAGTACAATTTTTCATCGTGTTATTCCAGGTTTTATGATTCAAGGTGGTGGATTTGATGAAAAAATGGTGCAAAAACCAACAAATGAACCAATCAACAATGAAGCAGATAACGGTGTGTCAAATAACAAATATACCATTGCTATGGCTAGAACTCAGGCTCCTCACTCAGCTACAGCCCAATTTTTTATTAATGTAAATAATAATGATTTTTTAAATCATAAGGCTAAAGATATGCATAATTGGGGTTATGCTGTTTTTGGTGAAGTAGTTGCTGGAACAGAAGTTGTGGATTTAATCGAAAAAGTAAAAACAACAAGACACGGTGGACATGATGATGTTCCTGTTGAAACAGTAATTATTCATTCAGCAACAATTGTTTAACTAGAAAGAATTAAATGTGTGGGCTTAGCGCAAAACCAATATTAGATAAGAGTCATGAGAGTAAGATTCAGTATCGTGGACCTGATTCGACATATGTAGTAAATGAAGATTCATATTGCTTTACATTTCATCGTTTAGCTATAATGGATACATCAAGTTTGGGGGATCAGCCTTTTGTTAATGAGCAATGGGTGGTTATGTGTAATGGCGAAATTTATAATTATACGCAAATTAAGCAAAATAACACTTACCCTTATAAGTCAAACTCTGATTGTGAAGTTTTATTGCCGTTATTAAATAACTATTCACTCCATGAGCTGTGTAATATTTTAGATGGTGAATTTGCCTTTGTCGGCTATAATAGGCAAAATAAAACTATAATTGCTGCGCGTGATCCAATGGGAATTAGACCACTTTTTTATGGCTATAGTGAGAATAATCAAATTTGTTTTGCCTCAGAAATGAAAGAACTGTTAATTTGTTGTAAGCAAGTGTTTCCTTTTCCGCCAGGATTTTATTTTGATGGTAAGCAGTTTTTTCCATATTTGCAATTATATGCAATTAATGGTAGTAAGCATAATAATTTGGCTGAGGTTTTACCAACAATTAAAAATTTACTAATAAAGGCAACTAAAAAAAGGCTACATGCTGATGTTCCTGTTGCTTTTTTATTAAGTGGTGGTTTAGATTCAAGCTTAGTATGTTCTATTGCGGCTAAACATTTAAATAAGCAAATTGAGACTTTTGCAATTGGTCTTGATGTAAATCCAATTGACTTAAAATATGCAAAACAAGTGGCTCAATATTTAAATAGTAAGCATCATGAGGTTATTATTACTAATGCTGATGTGCTTGATGCCTTAAAACAAGTTATTTGGTTAACAGAAACATGGGATATTACAACAATTAGAGCTAGTATTCCGATGTATTTATTATGTAAGTATATTCGACAAAATTCGACAGCAAAAGTTATTCTAACCGGAGAGATTAGTGACGAACTTTTTGGTTATAAATACACTGATTTTGCTCCAAATGCGCAAGAATTTCAAGTTGAATCACAAAAACGAATTAAAGAACTATATATGTATGATGTTCTGAGGGCTGATCGCTGTATTAGTTCTAATGGGCTTGAAGCGCGGGTGCCTTTTTCCGATAAAGAGTTCATTGAATATGTAATGAACATTGCGCCGGAATTAAAAATGAATAAATATAATATGGGTAAATATTTATTAAGAAAAGCGTTTGATAACAATGAGTATTTACCACAGGAAATTTTATGGCGCGATAAAGCAGCATTTTCTGATGCAGTTGGACATGGAATGGTTGATTGTTTAATTGCAGCTGCAGATAAAATGTATAGTGATGATCAATATCAGCAAAAAATCAAAGCATATCCTCAAAACACTCCACCAAGTAAAGAAGCTTTAATGTATAAAGAAATTTTTATACAATTATTTGGCAATCAAGAACACGTAATTTCATCATATTGGTTACCTAATCAAAGTTGGCCTAATTGCCAAATTAGGGATCCTAGTGCTAGACATCTACCAAATTATGGAGCTAGTGGTAACTAAAGTTTATAATTAGTTAAAAGCCAATTAACTTTTAGTAATTGGCTTTTAATGATTTTATAAAAAAGAAATCAATAGAGTACAAATGTAATTTTTGTGCTAATTCTTGTTGCTCACATAAATATGTTTCATTAGGGAATAATAGCAAGTTATCTCTAATTAATACTTACATCAATTAAATTTTACATTAATTGTTTCTATGCCACTGACTCAAATTTCAGGCCATATTATATTAGTTATTGCTTGACCATATCTGATCAATAATACTCCCTGAAATTTTAGATAATTTAGTTTGCGTGGTACCAGTTGTATTAACTATATACATAGCACCATTACTTGAAAAAAGAATTAACTTATCATTAGGGGAGAAGCTAGGATTAATATCCAAATTTGTATTTAAACTAACAGGGTACGCTGTTTTTGTACTTAAATTCATAACATATGATTTTAAAATGCCGTAATTACGATTTATAAATACAATTTTACTTTGATCATGAGAGAATTTGGCAGAAGTATTATAATTACCTAAATTAAGAGTTAATCTATTTGGCTTGGCTCCAGATAAATTAGTCATAAATATTTGTGGACCGCCATCATGATCTGAGGTAAAAACAATAGAGCCATTAGCTCCTACATTTGCTTCAGTATCAATAGTGCCAAATTTAATCAATGGGGCAACTTTAAGATTATTTTCAAATTTTTGATTGTTTAATAGGTAAATATGTGAACCATAATCTTTAGATAAAGTTACAGTTAATTGATTACCATTTGGTAAAAAAGATGGTGAAGAATTTGACCCGGAAAAATTAGCCAAGATATATCGATTGGCAACATATAAATCTTGTACATACACAACTGGCTTGCCTAATTCATAAGTTACATAGGCTAATTGTTTGCCATCTGGACTCCAGGATAAAGATATAATAGGGAAATGAGTGGTTAAAACTACTTTTTGATTATAGCCATCATAATCAGATATTATTATAGAATACTGATTTTTATCTTTTATTATAAAAGCAATTTTAGAAGTAAATGACCCAACTACATTAGTTAATTTTTTATAAATATCATTGCTAATAATATGCGCAACTTTTCTTGGCTCATTTGGATTAAAGCTATAACTGCTATTTAATAGAACAGTATTAGATTCACCGGTTATACTTACTAGTTTATAAGTAACAGTTCCTTCGCCAACTGTACCTGTAATTTTATATTTATTGGCGCTTTCAACTTGAGACTCAAATGCGTAATTTAATACATTAAACTCACCAGTAACTTTTAAATCACTTGCAATAATATCACCAATATTAGTGTCAGAGTCAGCGTTAAAATTAACTACAGCAATTTGAGGTAAGCCTACAGTATTACCACCAATAATTTCAATGTTTTGATCAGCGGAAGCAATAGTTATTAGACAAAATATAGCCAAAACTTTTAACAATTTATTACACATTATTTAACTCCATATTAGTTACTGAGGTTTAAAAGTAAGTTTAAGTTTACGATAATCAACAAATTTTGCTCCTAACGGTAAAGGCGGAAAAACAGGCGCCCCATTTTTTATTGCTTGTATAACATTATTATCATATTCTGTGCTGCCACTTGAATGAATCAAGGTAATATTGTATATTTGCATATTTGGTATAAGAGTTACTTCAACTATAGCGGAATTATTAACTCCGTTAGGTATTATAACAAAATGACGAATCCTAGATATAACTTCGTCAGCATAATTGTTAATTAAGTTATTTGAATCCGATACACCATTATTATTGCCACCAGTAGCTTGACCTTTACTATGACCATCAACGGTAGAGATTTTAAGGTCACTGATCAAATCTGATAATTGATTACTTTGAATTGCTTTTGGTTTACTAACTTTGCTAGGATTAGATTGAACTTTTTTAATTGGACTTGAGGCAATAACTTTTGGTTGTTCAACTTTAGGAGTAATTTTTTTTTGAACTTGTTGATTAATGTTTATTTGAGCGACATTAGTGTTTTCAATATGATCGATTTTAGGAGGCACTTGTGGTATTTCACGGACGGTATTATCTTGTAAAGTATTGTCAGTAGCAGGAATCAGTTCAATTTCCATGCCATTGGATCTGGCAGGAATAAGAAAATTTGTATTTTTAATATTTAAAAACACAAATATCAATAATAAATGTAAAGCTAAGGAAACCCAAAAGCTTTTGTTTCTAGTATTATCCATTTCGCTCTTTAACAACTAAAGCAACTTTCTTAATTCCTGCAGCATAAAGTTTGTCAATAACTGTAATTACATTATCATATTGAATTTCTTTATCAGCAGAAATAACTACAGGAGCATCATTAGTTGTAATATTT
>JAPJMP010000098.1 GCA_026461645.1 Burkholderiales bacterium | reverse complement strand
AGGCGATATTCAAGGCTGTTATGCTGAATTTATCAAGCTACTTAACAAAATTGAATTTAATTCCAACTTAGACACTTTATACTTAGTGGGAGATTTAGTCAACCGTGGTCCTGAATCACTAAAAGTATTGCAATGGGTATATAAAAACCAGGATAGCGTAATTGTTGTCTTAGGTAACCATGATATCTATTTGCTTGGACGCTATGCTAAAGTTTTAAAACAAAATTCGCCTGATCAAATTGAACAAATTCTTAAAGCCAGTGATGCTGAAAAGCTAATTGATTATTTACGTTCTTGCCCTTTGATTTATGAAGCAACTGATTTTGTTTTAAGTCATGCCGGAATTTATCCTAAAATTAATTATTACCAATTGTTAAATTCAGCTAATGAAATTAATCAACTGCTTAAAAAAAAGGACTATGGCTCATTTATCGAGCGCATCTACGGCAATAAGCCTAATGAATGGCACTGTAGTTTAAGCGAAATTAAACAATTACGCTTTATTATTAATGCCACCACGCGTATGCGCTATTTAGATAGTAGTACTTTTAGCCTTGATTTTAAACATAAAGGCGAACTTGATAATGCGCCAAGCCATTTAACTCCTTGGTTTAAAGTTGAAGGCGATTCATCTTTAAACAAAAAAGTGATTTTTGGTCATTGGGCCGCATTGGGGTTTTACCAAGATGATAAATGTATTGGTATTGATACCGGCTGTGGCTGGGGCAATAAATTAACCGCGATTAATTTAGATAGCTTGGAATTAACTCAAGTTAATGCACTTACAAATAATTAAATCTTTTCTAATAATATTAATAATCTAATTTAACAAATCTTTATACATAAATTGCAGCTTTAATACAAATGCTTACTTCAAGCATTCTGTTTTCATTGTGCATTGTACATTCATACAAGGAAACTATTATGCAAAAATATTATTTAGCAATTCTATTGCTCCTAAGTACACTTACTCATGCTGAAATAATTCATCCTAGCTTAGGTGGTGTTTTTATGTCACACAACCAACCCAATACCCTAAATATAGTATCTACCAGTGGTCTAGCTACAGTCGTACTAGGCTCACATTCTGAATCAGATTCTAAAACTACATTTGCCCCTAATTATTCAGTTCAAATACCAGATGGCTCTTTCTATGGGGGAGATCCTAATACTGGGAATTTAGTTAAATATGATGCAGCTGGTCATACTAAGATATTGCATACTTTTACTCGGGCTAATGATGCAGGCACCATTCCGACTGGATTAATTTATCGCAATGGTTATATTTATGGAGAAGTAGCCGATATAAATTCAGCTTATCTAGGTTCACTGTGGAAGATTGCGCTAGATGGCAGTCATTTTACTATCTTGCATAAATTTACCAATACTGGTGATGGTTATAACCCCACTGGATTAATGACTATGGATGATCAGGGTAATATTTATGGTACAGCCAGCGCCTCAATTTATAGAATCGATAATAGTGATCATCTTACTATTCTATCCACGCAATTTGCATCAATTGATCTGGCCTATCGTAATGGTTATTTATATGGTTCTGGCATCGATGGTAGTGGTTACGGTTTTTTATATAAAATTAAATCAACCGAGCATGATATTTTAGATCCAGATACTTTTGTTGATATTCATGATTTTACCTCAACTGATGTGATGAGTACGCCAAGAAATTTATTACTAAGTGCCAATGGTAAGATTTACGGTATCACTGATGATGGTTATAGTTTGGGGCGACATGGTTTAGGTCATATCTTTTCGATTGATGCCAATGATAAGATTAAGCTTGAATATAGTTTTCATGGCTATAGCGATGGCACTGATCCAATTGCTATAGTATTTGAAAGTAATGGCACCACAATGCATGGGATAACACGCTACGGTGGACCAGATAATTTAGGTGCAGTATTTACGCTGCAAACACAAATTGACAATAAACCTAATAACTATGTGCTCTTTACCACGGAATATTTACCCCGCAATGAATACCAAGTTGGTCCTACAGTTATGACTACTGTGCCGGTAGAAATAATGTGCATGCCAAGTGGTACTTTCTATAAACTACAAGAAAGTCAAGCGATTGTATGTCCAAGTGCAAAAGATAATGCAGTATATTTTGGTAGAAATGTATCCAACATTCCAACTCAAACTGATTATATTGCTGCAACAGCAGCAGTGGCCATAACTGCACCAATCAATGACAATCTTATCACTCCGGTAGTACAATCAGCGCTAAAAGATCAGCAATCAATGTTAGTTAGTAATGTTGATAAATATGATGTGTTAACCTTTATTGATTTAAATGCAATGCAGGATATTACGCAACGACTTAAAAGTTTACTTCATCGCAGCGGATTATTAGGTGCGCATGATCAATTATTGACTAATTTGTCGCAAGCACAACAAATTAGCAAGTTTAAAAATTTAACGCGGCAAGTTAATACTTTGCTGCAACATAATTATCACAACAATCAAAATGGTGATACTTATGCTGTAGGACGGTATCTAAATAATGCCTCAAGTACCGGTAGTGGCAGTATTACCAATAATACACCTGTGCCGCTAGATGTTATGTGTGTTCCTGAACATAAGCGCTATTTAATTCCACCTAATACCTCAATGTACTGTCAACAACCAAATGCCAATAATAGTGATGGTGCCTCTGGCGTATATATCGGTTATAACGTTGCTGATGGTACCGATATCTCACGTGTAGTCTCAGCAACTATCAATTATGCCCGTGGAGCTGATTTTGGTACAATTGGCAGCCAAGATGCGTGGAGTAATTTAAGCTCCGGCCATTCGCTGTATTTGCGTAATTTCTCTAATTATGCAAGATTAGTTGTTAGTGGTAATCCTAATGGTAGCGCATCACAACACTGCCCCGCTGGATCTACTTATTACTCAAGACTATCCTCATGTTTTTTAATGTACTATGATACCTCTAATTATACTTGGCCAGTTATAGCAAGTGGTCGACTCTTCTTTTCAACGTTAGGCAGCGAAGAACCTGATCCACCTAATTTTACTAAAGTATCGGCTAAAAACTTTTTTACTGGAACACATTATGGCTACTATAGTAATTTTAGTATGGTAGGTTATTCTTTTAATATAGTAAATGACTCATATTCCACTACAGGGCAATCGCTTGTAGTCAACCAAATATCGGGCAATACTGAATTTAATAAAATACCTCCGACCTATTTGCAAGATAATACGAAAAACAAATCGGGAGTAACTACTTTATCCCGTATATTGCATAAATATGTATAAGTGAGTAAAAATTGGATAAAAATTAATTTTAGTTGAATTAAAGTTTGGGATTTTGTTAATTTTGCTTAATTTT
>JAPJMP010000009.1 GCA_026461645.1 Burkholderiales bacterium | reverse complement strand
ATGTATAATTACTGGGTGTGGTTAATTATTAGTTTTTTTATTTATAAATGATTATTTTCATATGTTAAAAAAAATTTCTGCAAAATATATTTCTCATGATAAGGAAATATTAAGTTTAGGGATTCAAGCTGGTGTTTTGTCGGCAATCTTTAGTTTATTGCATGTTTTTTTGCATAATATAACTTCAATTGCATTATTTGCAGTAGTAGGAGTTTTTGTTTGCTCATTAATTCAAACTATAGCAATGAAATATGGTGTCTACTCAAGAATAGTTGCGAATATATTATTAGCAGTTAGTGCCGGGGTATTTGCTATACTGGGTAGCCAAATTGGAAATAATCTACTGGTAAGTTCACTAATTATTATATTAATAGTACCATTTGTTGGTTTTGCCAGTCTTTCAGATGCAATAACTGCAGCTTTAGTGCTATTTACAGTTGATTTATTTGTAGTAAGTGCTGGACTAAAATTTAGTATAGATGCATCAATTATTTATGGTTTGGCTTTTACTTTTGGTGGAGTAATGCTTGCCGTTAGTTCTTACATCTTTGATGTCATTATATTCAACAAAAATAAAACATTAACTACTAGTGTCTATAAATTTAAATTTAGTAATTTATTCGTTAAGTTTAAATTAACAATTACCTTTGCAATTTTGTTAACTATGGCAGTATTGTTAGCGAATTTTATTGCTATACATTTTAGACTTCCACAAGGTTTTTGGGTCCCAATGACAACTTTATTGATTTTAAAAAATGATGGGGCCTTCACGCGCCAAAGATTAATTCATCGCTTATTTGGAACATTTTATGGAAGCATTGTTGCAGCTATAGTTATTTACTTGATTGCAAACAATTATATTTTAGCTATATTAATTTTACCGCTAATGTTTTTTATTGTTTCATCCTTATCGTTACACTACGGCGCATATACTTTTTTCTTGACAATTATGATTTCAATTCTAGTTGATTTATTAGAGCCAGGAGGGTATGCCATTCCACTGCATCGTATTACCGACACAGTGCTTGGCATCTTATGTGTAGTTATTGCTTTATTCTTTTTTCAACCAATTATTAACTATAGTTTAAGTAATGCTCTTAAACGAAAGAAAGTATTTGATTAAAAAATTACCTATGTGCTCCACTGTGAGTTTTAATTCTTGGGTGGTGTTTGGATAATAAAATATCACTACAAGATATAAAATTTTCTCCAGCTGGGTCATTTCTTTGCCATAATGTTACCAGAACTTGTTTTTCAGATAAATCACTAACATTACTAGGAGCTGGTGGCATTTTACATTTAAAATAATCTGGGCTATTAATTCCAACACCATCTACTTCGCAAATAAATTTAAGATCTTTCCAACCTGGCGAAGGATTATATTCATTTTTTGTATAATTTGTTATAAATATAAAATACGAACTAGGGTTATGTTTTGCAGTTAAAATCCATTCAAAATTTAAATCGGCACCATATGAGGTGTTTACGAATTTATTTAAAGGAACTGCTTCTAATAATGCTTTATAAGGAAGGGCATTGCTACAAATATTGTTATTTTGAGCAACATGATATTGACTAAACGCTGCTTCAGGGTTTGCTGATATTTTATTAAATGTCCAACCAAATTGTAAATTGCTTGCTACCTGTTGAGGATTATAGGCAATTTCTCTTTCGCGATTTGAGGCAACTAAATATTGCGTTCTACTTAATGGTAAAACTTGCCAACCATGTGCAAATACCTGATTTGCAGATATTAATGAAAGCAGAAAATAAATTTTTTTCATACAATCCCTTTTTAAAAATTAAAATTAAACTTAACCTCATTGTAGCAAAATAATGCTGAGTTTAACATGCTGAATTTGCAGGGAAAAATCAAGGGTGTTTTTTAGAAAAAATACAAGAAATTAAAAGGCATGAAGCTAAAAAAATAATCCAGTAGGAACAGGCAATAAACTTATTATCAAAATATTTGAATAATAGGCTATTAATTATAGGGGTCAAACCGCCACATAGGGATAAACCAAATCCAAAGCTAAGTGAAGTTGCGCGATAACGAAATTGACTTGGAAAAATATTTTTTAAAAAAGCATTGCTTGGGGCAAAACCAATTTCAGTTATAATCATTAATATAATTAAGCCTGGTAAGATAAAATCTTTATTTCTTAAATCAATAATAAATAAAACAGGACAAACCATTATAAGCATTAAAATTGAAGCCGTGATAATCGTAATACGTGGTGATGCTTTATCCGACAACCACCCTGCAGTAAGCAGAGTTAATACTGCAACTAAAGATAAAATTGATTGATAGATCATTACTTGATGAACTGATAATAATCCTTCAATTTTTAACATTGGATTAATAAAAACTAATAAGGTAGCAAATAGTGAACCGGCATAAGCACCGCAGAAAAAGCCAGCACTAAGTTCAATGGGGAATTTTTTAAGCATAAAGACCAAACCATGTTGAGTTTTTTGTGCTGGAATAAATTGCGGTGACTCAATTAATGTGCGACGAAATAAAATAGCAATTAATGAAATTATGCCACCTAAAATAAATGCACCACGCCACGCCCATGCTGGAGCACCATTAAATGTAATTAATACCCCAACTAATGAAGCTAATAATCCGCCAGATAACATGGTTGAAGTTAAAATTCCACTATAAAATCCTTCTTGTGATGGTTTAGCATGTTCAACGACAAAAACTCCTGCCCCATTATATTCTCCACCAAAGAAAAAAACCTGCAATGATTTAGTTATAACTAATAGTATTATAGCCCAAACTCCAATTGTTTGATAGGGGGGGATTAATCCAATTAAAATGGTTGTAGTGCCAATGCCATAGATGGTAAATAAAAGAGCCTTTCGTCGACTAATATAATCTCCGATATAACCAAAGACTAGGCCACCCAGTGGTCGTAAAATGACAGATATTGATAGAATTAAATACCCTTTAAATAAGCCGTTGGATGATGATGAATTAGGGAAAAATACGGGTGCGATTAAAGGTAAAAGAACAAAAAATAATGAATAATCATAATATTCTATGAAAACTCCAAGTGATGCATTAAGAATTGTATATTTAGAAGTTTTCATAAAGTTTGTTTATCTTTAAAATGTCGTTAATATATGTTATAGACTATAGTAAATAATTATTATAACAAATATTAAAACAATATTT
>JAPJMP010000097.1 GCA_026461645.1 Burkholderiales bacterium | reverse complement strand
TGGAAGTAAATATTTAGTAGCCTATTATGTTGCATCAAGTAAGTTAGATGAAGAACTAATTAGAAATGAGTTAGGGTCTAAGTTACCTGAGTATATGGTACCTAGTAGCATCGTGTATTTAACTAGTATGCCATTAACCATAAATGGTAAGTTAGATAAGAAGATGTTACCGAAGGTAAGTTTTAGTGATAGTAGTAAGTATGTGGCACCGAGGGATGAGTTAGAGGCTAGGATCTGTGAGATATATGCTGAGGTGTTAGGGTTAAAGGCTGAGTTGGTTGGGATTAATGATAATTTCTTTAATTTGGGTGGTGATAGTATTATTAGCATTCAGGTGGTGGGTAAGTTAAGGCAGAAGTTAGGGATAAGTATAAGTGTTAAAGATATTTTTACATATAAGAGTGTTGCTAGTTTATATGATGCGGTAATCATTAAAGTAATTAAGAATGAAGATAATAGGAAGGTTATACAAGAGTCTGGGGAGTTAAGTGGAGAGGTTGAGTTACTTGAGATACAGCGGTGGTTTTTTAGGAATGTTGCTACTGGATTATTTAAGGAATATAATCATTGGAATCAATCTTTTTTAATTAAGGTTGATAAGTTAGATGAAGAGATACTAAGGTTAAGTATAGTTAAGTTAGTAGAGTATCATGATGCGTTGCGGATTAAGTATGAGTTAGATAAGGATTCGGAGCTTGGGTATAGGCAATATTATACTGGAGTTGATGAGGTTGATTTAGTTTGTATAGATTTAGCTAAGGTGGATAATTTAGAGAATGAGTTAACTAATTTACAAAATCAATTTAAGTTAATGGGTAAGGGAGTTTTATATAGGTTTGCTTATATAACTGGATATGCTGATGGTAGTAGTAGGGTATTTGTTGCTGCCCATCATTTAGTAATAGATGCGGTAAGTTGGCGGATAATAGCTGATGATTTAGGTGTTATATATACTAAGTTAAGAGCATCTAGAGCAGAGGGCAGTTTAAGTCAGGTAATGCTATCTGGTGCGGAAGATTTATTGGGTGTTAAGGGGACAAGTTATAGGCAGTGGGTTGGGTTAGTTAAGGGTTATGGGGAGAAACAGACACAACAGTTAAGTTATTGGAACAATCAATTACTTGATTTACAGCAAAGTGATAATGTTTTAGATAAATTAAGTTGTGTTGATCAATTTAATACTACAAACTTAGAATTAACTCGAGAAAATACTGACAAATTATTAAGAACAGCTAACAAAGTTTATAATACACAAATTAATCATTTATTACTTACAGCATACACTATGGCATTACAAAATATTACTAATAGCAATGTGCAGCATATTTGTATTGAAGGACATGGAAGAGAAAACATCTATAATGGCGCTGAATTATCAAAAACAGTTGGCTGGTTTACAACCATGTATCCGGTGAGAATTTATTCTACAATGGATAATTTGGAATTTTCAATTATTAACACTAAAGAAATATTAAGAAATGTACTGAATAATGGAATTGGATATGGTGCACTTTGTGGTTATACTAAATTACCTAGAATTGGGTTTAATTATTTGGGGCAATTTGATAATAATTCAAATGCTGCATCATGGTCTATTGTACCAGAGTCTTGTGGTGAAACAGTAAATAGCAATAATTCCACTAATTTCATTATTAGTTTAAATGCTTTTGTAACCAATGGTTGTTTACAGATAAATCTTGCTGGTAAACTTGACAAAAGCTTGGTTGAAAGGTTAATGCAGCAAATAAACAAATGTCTATTACTGTTGAGTGAAAAACTATCTAACATTGGTACATTACATTATACAATGAGTGATTTTAAAGAATTTGAGCCGTATATAATAATTGACAATAATAAAAATGACCAATTAAATAATTTATTTATATTACCACCTGGTGATGGAGGACATGAATCATATTTAAATAACTTGGTGCCTAAATTAGGCGAAAATAGATTAATTTTGTTTAATAATTTTCTGTTATTTCATAATCAATGTATTAATGATAAAGCAAATCAGCATACGATTGAGCATCTTGCTAATCTTTATATTACACAAATTAAGCAGATTCAACCCAAAGGTCCATATAATTTATTGGGGTGGAGTTTTGGTGGACTTTTATCTTTTGAAATAGGCCTTAAATTAATAGCTATGGGTGATAAAGTAAGTAAGATTTCTTTAATTGACACGTTTTTTGATTTAAAGCAATATTATAAGGTGATGGCAATAATGCCTAAAAATAACCATTTAACGCAATATAATTATGTGCCAGATGTTTCAAATATAAATTTACAGGAAACAGAAATTATATTATTTAAAGCAAAAAAACCATTATTAGATCAAGTAAATTCTCAAGAAAATATTTTTGAGTATTATGCATTAAATGCGGAATATAATAACTTAGATTATATAATCAATAAAGATATGATTAAGCTAACTAATATTGATGCAACACATTTGGATTGGGTAAAAAGTAATTCACTTTTAGAAAAAATTGCGCAGATTGTAAAATAAGCAACTATCGTTATAAATTTGAAATTATTAGATTCTGTTGTTGCCTGAATTGTTGATGCATATTGATAATATGGCAGGTAAATAACGAATAAATTCTAATTATTTATCCTTCACTTTTTACACTAGCAAATATTAATTAAATGCAGTATAATAAAAAGGTTATAAAAATTCAGATAATTATAATAAGACATTATAGCCAATAATTTTGGCGGGGTTAATAGTTTGCTATAATGCTTAATAAGCTTTGTCTCAGGATTAAATAGCAAATTTTTTTATATGTTTAGTAAATTTAAGGAGTTTAAATGAAATTAACTAAGGTAAAAACAAGTGGCTTTTTTGCTCTATTATTAATTATGTTATCGGGTGCTAATGCAAGTGATAAATTAGCTAATGTTAGTTCAAATAATCCTTTTAAACAAGGAACTTTATACTTCCATGCATATGTACCAGAAAGTAATATTAATTTATTTTATGACTCAATGGATTTAACTAGTGACAGATATACTGATTTAATTATGTCAAACTATATTGCTGGTGCGATGCTTGGGCATAACATTCATAAAATATATCCATATATTAAATTAAATAAGGATTATGTTTATGCAAGTACACTGGGTAATTTGCTACAAGAAAATTATAAAACGCAACTATATGTTCCAACCACTGATTTAATTGATCCTGATCCAACGCAGCAATTTATAATGAATCAAGGCGAAGGTGGGCCATTTGAAATTAAATCATACTATATTGATACTTTAAATGGAACTTCAACACCGGATGGTTATTCTTTAATTAATTATGTTGCTATTCAAAAAAATATTGGCTATACAATTGCCACGCAGCCTTTACAAAAAGATAAACCAGTACCTGCTGCTTTTAATAATAAATATTATGCGCCAATGTTAGCTGCTTATTTCCATTTTAATGATTTTCGTGTACTTAAACTATTAGATAGTAATAATAACAATAACATGCCGGCTCCAAATTTTAATAAATGTATGTTTGCGCTTAACTTTATAAACAATAATCCAATAGATATTATTATGAATTATGCTTATAATCAAGGTTATTACGGCGGTTTGGTGAATACTGCAACTACGGATTGCATTACCCTAACGCCGCAAAACTTTTTAGCTAAATATAATAATTTTGCTAATGCCGGTTCAACTACACCAGGTCAAATTAATCTTGGTATGCAATATCCATATCAATTAAGATTTTATTTAAATGAATTATATGATAATTCTCCTTTAAATGTAAATATTCAACTTGGTTTTAATGTAGGCAAATTAGAAGAAGTGTTTACTAAGGTATTTCAAACATTATCATATGTTGACAATAGAAATAAATATGTTTCAGTCTCAGGTTTTCAGGCTTATGCTGCCTTTAATAGCACTTTATTTAAATTACGTATTAATAAAAATCAAGTGTTGTTTTTAAATAATAGTAAAGATCGTGCTGAAATTTATAAAATTCTTGAAACAGCAATTTCTACATTAGAATATAATTTAGGTGCTGATTTTAGCGCTACTACGCTAAAACAATTATAATTTGCCTCAGATGCTACTTACACTTTCAGTAGGTAGCATTAGCCTAGCATTGTTTTATAATTGATTTTTTGGGTAAATAATTTACCCCAATCAGTTTTAATTAATATGAAAATAATGTTTTGCAAAATAAATTATAATGTGACCAGAAATTTGATCCACCGTCATAGAAATAATTAAGGTAAAATTTTAATTATTTTATGGAGAACGATTATGGTTAAAAAACAAATTATGAAAATGGGTTTAAAGCCAAGATTGCTTTGGAGGCCATGAGAGGTAATCGAACTATAAATGCTAATTCGGTTTAAGCCAAATTAAATTCCCAATAAATTACAACGTTGTAAATTTATATGAGGTTTATTTTCAGATAATTGGTACCCCACTA
>JAPJMP010000096.1 GCA_026461645.1 Burkholderiales bacterium | reverse complement strand
TAAATAAGCTGCGCGATTAATAAATTTTAAATTTTCTAATACATTCATTTATAATCCAAATAGTATAAATAATTAATCCAATTGCGCATCATCTAAAATTTTCAGGCACAATTGTTCAAAACTATACCCCTGTGCTTTAAATGACATCGGAACTAAACTATGACTTGTCATTCCGGGTAAAGTATTTATTTCTAAAAAGAATAAGTTATTATTTTTATCTACCATAAAATCTAAGCGTGTAACTCCTCTTGCGCCGACTGCCTTATACCCAAGGATGGCATATTTTTCTATATCTTTCATTAGAGAACCAAGATCAAAAGGACAAATGTATTGGGTTAAATCAGTAAAATATTTATTATTATAATCATAATTGGCATCTGGCGCTACAATTTTGACCAACGGATAAACTTGATTATTAAACACCGTCACAGTAAACTCATCGCCGATAATTAATTCTTCAATCAACACTCCATCACTATATTTGAATGCATTTTCTATTGCTGAAATTAACTCATTATCATTGTGCACTTTTTGAATTCCTATAGTTGACCCTTCATTAGATGGTTTAACTATTACCGGCAGTGCTAGCTCTAATTTAAATTGTGCTTTATTAAATTCATGTTTTAGAATATATTGTTCTTGCGGCATAGGTATGGCGTAATTGCGCCAAATTTTTTTGGTTTTATACTTATCAAAAGCTAAAGCACTAGCTAATACTCCAGATCCGGTATATGGAATTTTTAAATACTCAAGCACTCCCTGAATAGTTCCATCTTCTCCATATTTGCCATGCGTCATTAACACTGCTTTAGCATAATTACCTTGTTCTAATTTTACCAATGATTCTAGCTGCGGATCAAAAGCATGTGCATCAATTCCTAATGTTTGTAAAGCCTGCAATACAGCATTGCCGCTAATTAAAGAAACTTCACGCTCTCTTGATCTTCCTCCCATGATCACGACCACTTTGCCATATTTATGTTTTAAATCATTCATCGTATTTCTCTTAATCCGTAATCAACATTTGCGGTAATTTACCAATACTACCAGCCCCCATGGTTACGACCAAATCATTATTCTGTAGCAGATTAAACAATATAGTTTTAGCCTCATCTAAGTCTTCAGCAAAGATTGCGTTACTTTTACCTCTTAACCTAATTCCTCTAACTAATGAACGTCCATCAGCTAATGGAATTGGTTTTTCACCAGCAGCATAAACTTCTAAAATAATTACTTGATCAACATCATTTAACACGCTAACAAAATCATCAAATAAATCACGTGTTCGAGTATAACGGTGGGGCTGAAAAATTAACACTATTCTTTTATCTGCATAAGCAGCACGTAATCCAGCTAACGTGGTTTTAAGCTCGTTGGGGTGATGACCATAATCATCAATAAGCAAAGCCCTTTTATTTTCAAAAACGATATCTGGATAATGTTGCCCACGTCTACCTACGCCATGGAAGTTGGCTAATCCTTGAGCAATATCCTCAATTTTGCCTTCACATTCAAGCGCCACAGCCACAACGGCAAGTGCATTTAATACATTATGTATACCATGTAAATTTAATACCATTGGATATTCAAGATTATTTTTTTTAATCAGTAAATTAAAATGCATTTTGCCATTAATTGATTTAATATCACTAGCATAAATATCAGCTTCAGGAGTCAGCCCATATTTAATTACAGGACGATTAATTTTAGGTAAAATGCTTCTAATTCTTTCGTCTTCATTACATAAAATTGCTCTACCATAAAAAGGTAAACGATGAATGAAGTCAACAAAAGTTTGTTTTAATTTTTCTTCGTCGTGGTCATAAGTATCCATATGATCAAGATCGATATTAGTAACTACCGAAATAATCGGAGATAAAAATAAAAATGAAGCATCTGATTCATCCGCCTCAGCAACTAAATATTCACCATTACCTAGAATCGCATTTGATTCGGTTGCAGCTAATTTTCCACCGATAATAAAGGTTGGATCAAGTCCACAATGTCGCAGAGTTTCAGCGCATAAACTAGTGGTAGTAGTTTTACCATGAGTACCAGCAATAGCAATACCATATTTAAAGCGCATTAATTCAGCAAGCATCATTGCCCGCGGAATCACAGTTTTACCAGTAGCATAACTTGCAATTAATTCTGGATTATTTTCTTTAATCGCGCTTGAAGTTACTACTACTTCGCTATCTGTGATATTTTCAGAGGCATGACCAATAAATATTTTAACCCCCAATTTGGATAAACGATCAGTATTATAATTATGCGCCATATCTGACCCAGATACTTGATAACCAAGCGTATGCAGCACTTCAGCTATTCCTGACATACCAACGCCACCAATACCAATAAAATGAATGTTTTTTATTTTATATCTCATATTACCTATTCATCCGCATTAACAATATCAATTCCAGCTTTAGGAGTAAAAGTAAAATCAGTTTCATTCAGACTCTGCCCCATTTTAACATTAGTGAAGGTAATTACAGTTTTAGTGTCAAAGCTGTCTACAAAATTCATTTGCGCTAAAGTATTATTTTTAAAACCTATTTGAACGGATTTAAAACCATTATTATCTGCGGCTATTTTGGGCGCTAAATTAACCCATTCCAAACCACCATTATTGGGTAAATTAGTTACATTGTAATTTTTTTTAATATCAGTGCCACCGGCCAATAGTAATGCTGGCGATTTGCCCAAAGCCTTGCTTAGCTTTCTTTCAGTTACTTGTGCTAATGGTTTATCATATATATAAATGGTTTTGCCATCACTAATTATAATTTGTCCTTCAGCCGTATATTCCCAACGGAATTTATTGGGGCGTTTAATTTCCATAACTCCAGAACTTATTCTATTTTTTTTCAAGCCAACCACAGTTTGTGTAAAATTAGCATTAACGGTTGTATCCTTATTTTGCAAAAAATAATCTAATGATTTTATACCATCAGCTACGGCAAAATTACAACTAAGAACTAAGATTAAAATTGAATATTTTTTTAGCATTTGTTATCTCTTTATAAAATCTAATTAAACTCATATTTTGGTTGACGTTTAAATAAACTATCGACCAAATTTTGTATCGGCATATTCTCATAAATAATTTTATACAATGTTTCTACAATTATCATTTGAATATTATATTTTTTGCTCAAGCGATACACTTCAGGTAAGGCATTTACCCCTTCAACCACATGACCTAAGGACTCCAAAATATCTTTAACTTGGCGACCTTGAGCTAATTGTAGTCCAAAACTTCTATTGCGTGATAAATCCCCGGTGCAAGTCAAGATTAAATCGCCAATACCACTTAAGCCTAAAATTGTATCAACATTACCACCCATACTAATAATTAACTGATTAATCTCAGTTAAACTTCTAGTAATTACCGCAGCTCTGGCATTTAAACCAAATTTCATGCCATCAGAAATTCCAGTTGCAATGGCAATAATATTTTTAACTCCAGCACCAACTTCTGCTCCAATTAAATCATTATTCGCATATACTCTAAAATTAGGAATAGAGTTTAATTTATCTAGCCATTTTTGTAGTAGATGCGAATTAGAACTAGCTAAAGTTACCGCTGTGGGTAAATTTAGTGCAACTTCTTGGGCAAAAGAAGGACCTAGCATAGCCCCAAAATTTTGATTGTCGAGTATAGACTTAACTATCTGGCTTGGTAATAATGCAGAATTAGTTTCAAACCCTTTACACACCCAAATTAAATCAGGAATAGAATTATTACATTGATCTTTAATCATCGTGATAATTTCACGCAATGAATTAATGGGAGTTGCAATAATTATTAAATCAGAACTAAAACAATCGGCTAAATTATTTGTAGCAACAACATTAGCCCCAAAATAAATTTCAGCAGGTAAATAATGCATGTTGCTTTTAGTTAAATTAATTTGCTCAACTTGTTGCTGCGATTTACTCCATAGTAACACCGAATCAATGTGACTCATAGCAATGGCTAAAGCTGATCCCCACGAGCCAGCACCTAAAATACTTATCGCCATTGTAAAATCAATTTATACTTTTACTTGTATCTTGCGCCATTGCATTTTTTTGCTGCTGATACAATCCAGCAAAATTTACCGGTGATAAAACTACTGGTAAAAATCCAGCTCTAGTTGTTAGATCACTTACCAATTCACGTAAATAGGGAAACAATATACTTGGACACTCAACATTTTGAATTTGTTCAACCAAAGCCGGCTCGATATTTTTTAAAGTAAAAATGCCAGCTTGTTCAACTTCAATTAAAAACATTTGCTCATTAGCAATTTTTGCATCAACCACACCACGCAATACTACTTGATAAACATTTTCATCGATCTTAGTGTTAGTAAAATTTATTTTTAATTCAATTTTAGGCTGTTCACGATTTAAAAAAATTTTAGGCGCATTTGGTATTTCCAAAGAAATATCTTTTACATAAATTTTATCTAAACTAAAAATAGATTGCTTTTCTTGTGTTTCGTTTGCCATTTTAATTCCTTATAAATTTTTAAAATTGTGCAATTATATATATTGTAACATATATACTTAGATTTGCTGTTAAATATGATAAGTAGTTCGTGTCATTATTTTGGAACTAAATTGCATCATTTTTTTTATTGCTTGAGGCAGTTCTGCAGCACCATTTTTTTCTGCCATTTGCGCATGTTTATTCTCATCTATTTTCATTTGTTTAATTATTGCAATGCTTTTTTTATCATGATCGGGTAATTTTTCTAAATGCTGTGCTAGATGTTGTTCAACTTGTAGCTCGGTTTCCTTTAAAAAAGCCAAGTTCCACTTGTCACCTATTAGTCCAGCTAAAACACCAATACCTAAACTCGAAAAATAAAACAATGGATTTAATTTGCTTGGCTTGCCACCAAGTTGTTCTAACCGTTTACTTGTCCAGGCTAAATGCTCAATTTCTTCTTCTGCAGCTTGATGAAAGGCTATTTGATTTGATTTATCTTTAGCGGTAATGGCTTGACCTTGATATAAGGCCTGAGCACAAATTTCACCGCAATGATTAACTCTCATTAAGCCAATTATTTGGCGTTTTTCATGCTGCGATAATATTGCATCTTCAATTTTTTCATCAGGATGAGGCCTGGTTGATACTGGGTGATTTGATAAATTATTGATAATTTTATCAAGCTCAAGAATAATTTTATCTAACATATTTTTCCATTTTTAACTTGCATATTGTAACCATAAACAGTTACAATTATACCGTTTCTAGAATTTTATAGATTAGTTTTTGAAAAGGACAAATTATATGAATATTGATAAACTCCAAGCTGGGGATAATATTCCTGAAGATTTTAATGTTATTATTGAAATACCTGCTAATTCATCGCCAGTAAAATATGAAGTTGATAAAGCCTCTGGTGCTCTTATTGTTGACCGCTTTATTGGCACAGCAATGTCATATCCTGCTAATTACGGTTTTATTCCGCAGACTTTATCCGAAGATGGCGATCCAATCGATGTGGTAGTAATTACTCCATTTCCCTTAATTCATGGTTCAGTAATTAAGTGCAGACCAATTGGTGTATTAAAAATGGAAGACGAGTCAGGAATTGACTCTAAAATTCTAGCACTTCCAACTAAAAAGTCATGTGCCATGTATGCCCATTATGAAGAAATTTCACATTTACCAAGTTTAATTATTGATCAAATTAAATTCTTTTTTGAGCATTACAAAAGCTTAGAAAAAGGCAAATGGGTTAAAGTAACTGGTTGGGAAGATGTACAAGTAGCTAAAAAAGAAATATTGGCAGCGGCCTCTCGTTATACTAAATAATACTAATGCTCCACAAGTGGAGTATTAGTTAAGAAAGAAAATTTTATGCCTAAATCTACTTTTAGAAAAAAAAAGAGTCCCCCTAAAACTCCTTCAATTTTATCTCACAAGCGTGAAATAATTAGCATTCATCAATTTAGTAAAATTGCTATGACTTTTTGGCTAGGCGGAACTTGGATGTCAGGGTTAATCTTTTTTCCAATTTTGTTTAAAACATTAGATCAAATTAGTGCTTCTGAGATAGTTGGGCAAATATTAAACATTCAAGCTTATATTGGTATTATCTGTTTAATTATAGCTTTAATTGAAGTAATTATAAATCATAAATTTTCACTTTTTGCGACCAAACGGTTTTGGTATATTTTATCGATGTTTTCAATTTTAATTATTAATTATTTTGCCATTTTCCCTATCATCTCCAACCTCAAACAAAAATTATCCCTATTTGCGCATCAATTCATTGCACTACAAAACAACTCCTTTGATTTTTGGCACTCTTTTTCGGCAATACTCTTTATATTAACTTGTATTCTTGGCATGCTATATTTGATTGAGATGTAAATTTAAATGCTTTATAATTGCCCTTGAAATTCTAAAATTAATTCTTATATATCAGTTAATAAATTAATTTTCGTCAAATAATCTTTAAGGGTTTTATATGCATTTAACTCCATCACAAATTGTAAATGAACTAGACAAATATATTATTGGGCAAGCGAATGCAAAAAAAGCAGTGGCAATTGCTTTACGTAACAGATGGCGTCGTCAACGAGTAAGTGAGCCATTAAGAAGTGAAATTACCCCCAAAAATATTCTAATGATTGGCCCAACAGGAGTAGGAAAAACAGAAATTGCGCGCCGACTAGCAAAACTTGCTGATGCACCATTTATAAAGGTTGAGGCAACAAAATTTACTGAGGTCGGTTACGTTGGTAAAGATGTTGATTCGATTATTCGTGATTTAATTGAAATTGCGATTAAGCAACAACGTGAATTAGCCTTAAACAAAAACATGCAACCAGCCCAATCTTTAGCTGAAGAGAGAATTCTAAATATTTTATTACCACCAGTTAGATCGGCAACTAATGATGATGTGGCAAACCCTACTGAATCAAGTAACACTCGAGAGAAATTTAGAGAGCTATTGCGTCAAGGTAAATTTAATGATAGAGAAATTGAAATTGAAATGGCAATTCCGAAGACTAAAATTGAATTAATGGGTCCTCCCGGATTAGAGGATTTGACATCACAAATTCAAAATATGTTTGAACATAATTCAGAAGGCAAAAAGAAAAAAAGAAAACTTAAATTAGCTGATGCTCTAAAATTATTAATTGAAGATGAAGCAACTAAACTTGTTAATGAAGAAGAAATTCGCACAGCAGCGGTTAAAAGTGTTGAACAAAACGGAATTGTATTTCTAGATGAAATTGATAAAGTTGCATCACGTGGAGATACTCATGGTGCAGATGTTTCTCGTTCTGGAGTGCAACGCGATTTATTACCACTAGTTGAGGGCACCACAGTAAATACTAAATACGGCATGATTAAAACTGATCATATATTATTCATTGCATCAGGAGCATTCCATTTATCTAAACCATCGGATTTATTACCAGAATTGCAAGGAAGGTTTCCGATTCGTGTTGAATTAAATTCATTAACGATAGATGATTTTGCCCAAATTTTAACTGCAACCAATGCCTGTTTAACTGAACAGTATAAAGCAATTTTGGCTACTGATGGCTGCAATGTTGTATTTCAAACATCGGGAATTCGTAAAATGGCTGAAATTGCTTTTAATGTTAATGAAAAAACTGAAAATATTGGCGCTAGACGCTTATATACCATTATGGAGAAACTATTAGAAAATGCATCTTTTGCTCCTGAAGAACACCAGAAGTTAATAATTAACAGCAAATTTGTTGAAGAAAAATTAGAGGCTATTTCACAATCAGAGGATTTATCTCGTTATATTTTGTAATAAATGTTTATAAATTATGATATAATATATAACTTATTTTTAAACTTAAAACTTTTCATAGGAAGGAAATTCATGAAAAACATTACTAGTAAGACATTTGGCAATTTACTTAAAGTTGCTTTAATCTCTTCGTCAATTATGGCTACAGTAGCTAAGGCTGAGACTGTTTATGTTGATGGTAAAGCGGTATCTCCGCAAATTATTAATGCAGAATTATCTCGCATTGCTAAATCATCACCAATGGCTGCGCAGCAAATGGGTAACCCACAATTTAAGAATCAAATTCTTCAATCTATTGGATTGCAACAAGCAATTTTAATGGAAGGTAATAAGACGGGATTGGATAAGAGTCCTGTTTATCAACAAAAATTACAAGAAATTAAACCAATGATTTATGCGCAAATTTTACAAGAAAAAACTGCTGCATCTAGTATAACTGATAGCCAAGTACTAGCTAAATATAATCAAATGAAGAAGAACGCTGCTACACAAAAACAATATGAAGTTTCTCATATTCTAGTTAAAGATTTAGCAACTGCACAAGACATTCTAGCACAATTAAAAAAAGGTGCTAATTTTGCTGATTTAGCTAAAAAATATTCAATTGATCCAGGTTCAAAAAATAATGGTGGCGATTTAGGTTGGTCTGATGGTTCAAATTATGTTCCACAATTTAGTGGCGCGATTTATAAATTACAAAAAGGTCAGTATACAACAACGCCAGTTAAAACTCAATTTGGTTATCATATTATCAAGTTAAACGATGTTAAAGTTGGCACAAATCCTGTACCTCCATTTGATAAAGTTAAAGATCAAATTAAGCAACAGTTACAATCTGAAGTAACACGTGGCTTCTTTGATAATTTAAAAGCTAAATATAATATTCAAGTAAAATAATTAGTTTTTAATTAGAAAAGCCACATATAACTATGTGGCTTTTTATTTAACTTAAATAAAAGTTTTATTATTTGAATGTCCAACCAACCTGAAACTGTGCGCCATAATCAGTTGTTGGTAGTGCCCCAGAACTACTTTTCCAGGAAGGGTCATTGTAAAAGGCTAATGTTTCGGATCCATAACCGGTATAAGCGGTATAAAATAAATTAGCACCTAATTGCAAATCATCCCACAAATCAACCTTAAGCCCTAATGTTGAAGTATATTGCGTATTTGAAGTATCCCCACTAAATGAGTTTACTCCTAACCCTGCTGAACCACTATAATTTATTGGAGCTTGATCAGCATTATAAGCAACAAATTGATCAAAAAATACATCAAAATATTTATTAATCGGATATTCAAGGCGCAAACCTAATCCTGTAGTAATATAATAATTTTGCGTAATTCCATATTGAGAAAAACCAGGAACATGAAGTACTCCACCATATGTAGTAAACAAATTATTTATGAAATTTATATTAGCATTTTTACCAATTAAAAAATATGGAGTTAAAGATAAACTATTTTCAACTATCGGAAAATTATATCCTAACTTTAAATTGGCAGTAGCTAAATACTGATAACTACCAAGTGGTGCTAACGCAGTACCATTTTGTTCATATGTATTTAAATTTCCAATTTGCCCATCGAGCCAAATTCCCACATCAAATAACTTCTCAACCTCAAGACTAAACGAATTATAGTTATAAGTATTAGAATTAATTTCATTGGTTGTACTTAAAGTACCCTGACCAAAAGTTGTTCCAAAACTTACGCGATTATCAAAATGTTGAAATGCCTCGTAGTTAAATAATGCATTAGCATAAAAACTAACTCCTGATAGAGACAAAATTAAGAGTTTTTTCATAATAAAATAGCCTTTTAAATAAAAAAAATAACAAACCAATGGTTTGTTATTTTATAACACATTACTTGCCGTTGGTGCGTTTAAAGTTACAGTTCCAGTTACAGTTAAAATCAAACCTAGTTTAATATTCGCTGAGTAGGTTGAACTGCTCTGTATTGGTTGGCCTTGGCTATTATATTGGACAGTACATGAACTAAATGTTACGTTAGTAACTGTTATTGCTCCTGAGATGCTTGGGTTACTTAAAGTACACCCACCACCTGGGACATAAGATACTTGGCCAATATTTAATTGAGCTGCCGGAATTATACTATGTGCAGGTATTGTTGCAGTTAATGAACCATCAGCATTTATTTGTGCTGTGAAACTAGTATAAACCCATGGAGTGCCACCTGCAATTGATTGTGTGAAGGTTCCAGTATATGTGCCCGGAGTAAATGCTTCCGCCGTAGCAAAATTAAACAACATTCCAACCGATGAAATTAATAATAATTTTTTTAACATAATATATATCCTTAAACATATTAAACATAAAACCTTTTTACAGTATAGCAAAGTTTATTTATGTTTGTCAATGAGTCAATTTAGCCACGGCAAAATAAATGAACTATTTTACAATTATTACTTGTAGTTTCAATAACTTAATAATATTGCAACGCAAAACATATTTTTACTTAAACAATGTGATATATAGGATTTTTGCACTCATTTAGGCACAAGCCACGCTGTATTTTTTGCGGATAATGAAATATAAATTTAAAAAAATCCCGCTAGCATAACGTCTAGCGGGAACTTTTAGTTTTGATTTAACTTGTTATCAGATTATTCAACAATTTCCTCTTCAAGCATTAAATCTTCAAAATTATCTTCTTGCTCCGGCAACTCTTGATATTGATTACGTTGATATGCTCTATGGTAAGCTAACCCAGTTCCTGCTGGAATCAAGCGCCCCATAATCACATTTTCTTTTAATCCACGTAAATAATCAATTCTTCCGGCTACCGCTGACTCAGTTAATACTCTTGTGGTTTCTTGGAAAGATGCCGCAGAAATAAACGAATCAGTTGATAATGAAGCCTTGGTTATTCCTAGTAAAACATTACGGATTTCTATTGGACGCATATTTTGCGCTAGTAACCGATCATTTTCATCTAGAATTGCTGCGCGTTCAGCTTGTTCGCCTTCAAGATAAATATTGCTGTCACCAGAATTACTCACTATAACCCTACGTAACATTTGACGTACAACTACTTCAATATGTTTATCATTAATTTTAACCCCTTGTAAACGATAAACCTCTTGAATTTCTGAAGCAATGTATTTTGAAAGTTCTTCAACACCTTTCATTTCTAATAATTCATGTGGATCAACAGGGCCATCAACTATCATTTGACCTCTTTCTACTGATTCACCATCATTTACTAGAATGTTTTTATCCTTAGGAATTGCTAATTCAACAAAATCACCTGCATGCGCTACTATTTTAAGTTTATGTTTTCCTTTTGTTTCTTTCAAGAAGTTAATAACCCCAGAAATTGGTGCCAACATTCCGGCATCTTTAGGAATACGCGCCTCAAATAATTCGGCAACACGAGGTAAGCCCCCAGTGATATCACGTGTTTTTAATGACTCTTGCGGTTTTCTGGCGATAACATCACCAGCATGAACTGCATCACCATCTTTAACCGTAATAATATCACCCACTTGGAAACTTATGATAACAGGTTTATCCGTACCATCAATCCTAACTTCTTTACCCTTCTCATCATACAGACGAGTTAATGGTCTTAAGTCTTTAACCCTAGTTCTAGCGCCTTTAACTTTAGATGGATCAATTACTTTTAACGTTGACAAGCCGGTAATTTCATCAGCTTGTTTAATTACAGTAATACCTTCTTCAACATTTTCAAGGGAAACAAATCCAGAGTATTCTGCAATTACTGGACGGGCATGTGGATCCCAACTAGCTAGCTTATCCCCCTCTTTAATACTTTGACCTTCTTTAATGTAAATAGTTGAGCCATATGGCAATTTATGTTGTTCACGTTCACGATTAAATTGATCTAAAATAATTACTTCTGATGAACGCGAAATTACAACCATTTCGCCTTCTTTTTTAGTAACATATCTTAAATCGCGATACTGTACTATTCCAGGTGATTTTGCTTCTATTTTATTAACTGCTGCTGAACGTGAAGCTGCACCACCAATATGGAAAGTACGCATTGTTAACTGTGTTCCTGGTTCCCCAATTGATTGCGCGGCAATAATTCCTACGGCCTCTCCTATATTTACTAGATAACCACGCGCTAAGTCACGTCCATAACATTTAGCACATAAACCATACCTTGTTTCACAGGTTAATGGGGTTCTAACTTTTACTTCATCAACTAAATTTTCATCAATAATTGCAGCCACATTCTCATCAATCATGGTATCAGCTTCAACTATTACTTCATTTGTGTCTGGATTTACAATTTCTTTAGCACATACGCGACCTAAAATACGATCACGCAATGATTCAATAACATCCCCACCCTGAATAACTGATTTCATTACCACACCTTCAGTTGTACCGCAATCATTTTCAGTAATAACTAAATCTTGTGTAACATCTACTAAACGTCGAGTTAAATATCCAGAATTGGCTGTTTTTAAAGCAGTATCCGATAATCCTTTACGCGCACCATGGGTAGAAATAAAATATTGCGAAACATTTAATCCCTCACGGAAATTAGCCGTAATTGGTGTTTCCATAATTGAGCCATCAGGTTTCGCCATTAATCCACGCATTCCAGATAACTGTTTAATCTGCGCTATTGATCCTCTAGCACCCGAATCGGCCATCATAAAGATTGAATTAAATGAGTCTTGCAATGCTTTAGAGCCATCCTTAGCCACTACTTCTTCTTTTGATAATTCTAACATTAAAGTATTAGCAATATCTTCACCACAACGGCCCCAAATATCAATAATTTTATTATAACGCTCGCCTTGTGTTACTAAACCTTCTTGGTACTGACTAGTAATTGCAGCAACTTCATCCAAAGACTGAGCTATTTTAGTTTCTTTAGAGCTTGGTATATGCATATCATTAATACACACAGATATACCACCACGAGTAGAATATGTAAATCCAGTATACATTAATTGGTCAGCAAATATAACCGCTTCTTTAATGCCACAGGTTCTAAAAACAACATTAATTAATTTGGCTACATCTTTTTTACGCAAAGCCTTATCAATTAAACTAAAATCAAGTCCGCGTGGTAATATTTCAGATAAAATTGCTCTACCTACAGTAGTTTTTCTTCTTACTATTTTTGCTTCAAATTCGCCAGCTGCATTTTTTTGCCACTCCGTTAACCTAACGGTTACTACAGCATGTAATTCAGCTTGCTGCGTTTGATAAGCACGCTCTAAATCTTTAACACTCGCAAAAATAAAACCTTCACCTTTAGCGTTAATCTTTTCACGGGTCATATAATATAACCCAAGAATAATATCTTGCGATGGCACAATAATTGGTTCACCATTAGCAGGCGATAACACATTATTTGAAGCCAGCATTAAGGTACGCGCTTCCATTTGTGCTTCAATACTTAGTGGTACATGTACTGCCATTTGGTCACCATCAAAGTCAGCATTAAATGCAGAACATACCAATGGATGCAACTGTATTGCCTTACCTTCAATTAAAATGGGTTCAAATGCTTGAATACCTAGTCGATGCAATGTTGGTGCGCGATTTAATAAAATTGGATGCTCGCGAATAACTTCTTCCAACACATCCCATACAATAGCTTGTTCGCTATCAACCATGCGTCTTGCATATTTAATTGAAGCAGCAGCTCCAATTAATTGCAATTTATGATAAACAAAAGGTTTAAATAATTCTAGTGCCATAATTTTAGGCAAACCACATTGATACAATCTTAATGTTGGTCCTACAGTAATAACTGACCGTCCAGAATAATCAACTCGTTTACCTAGTAAATTCTGTCTAAATCTACCTGATTTACCTTTTATCATTTCTGCTAAAGATTTTAATGGACGCTTATTCGCACCAGTAATAACTTTACCGCGTTTACCATTATCAAACAAAGAATCTACAGCTTCTTGTAACATTCTTCTTTCATTACGCAAAATAATTTCTGGAGCGCGTAATTGAATTAATTTACGTAAGCGATTATTACGATTAATTACTCTGCGATATAAATCATTTAAATCACTGGTTGCAAACCGACCACCGTCAAGCGCAACTAATGGACGAAGTTCTGGTGGTAAAACGGGAATTACATCCATTACCATCCAATCTGGTTTCATATCTGAACGTTTAAACCCTTCTAGCACTTTTAAACGTTTAGCCATTTTTTTAAGATTAGTATCACTTTTCGTGTCTTCCATTAACTGCTTAATGGTAACAATTTCGCCATCAATGTCAATTGCTTGTAACATTTCACGTACAGCTTCAGCACCAATTCCAACTTTAATTTTATCAGCTTCTTCACTCTCCACTAGCATATTGTACTGTTCTGGAGATAATATATCACCTTTTTTAACTAAAGTTCTATTATCTTGAGGATGCAATGGCGGATCAACTCGATCAATAATATCTATTACAGCATATGCCTCAAAATACAATACATGCTCAATATCTCGTAACGGCATATCTAGCACCATTCCCATGCGCGATGGCAATGATTTTAAAAACCAGATATGTGCCACTGGAGAAGCTAATTCAATATGCCCCATACGTTCACGCCGTACTTTAGACAATGTAACTTCAACGCCACATTTTTCACAAACTACACCGCGATGCTTAATTCTTTTATACTTACCACATAAACATTCATAATCTTTAACTGGACCAAAAATTCTGGCACAAAATAAACCATCTCTTTCCGGACGCAATGTACGATAATTAATAGTTTCAGGTTTTTTGATTTCACCATAAGACCACGAACGAATTCTATCTGGAGATGCCAGCCCTATTCTAATACGACCAAAACTATCATGAGTGCCTTTTTTATTAATTAATAAATTGCCTAAATTCAGCATTGTTTTACTCCATTAAACCATATCTGTTTAAAACTATTTAATCTATTGTACGTATATTTAGATTAGTTACTCTTCTAACTCCATATCTAATGCTAAAGCTCTCACTTCACGAGTTAACACTTTAAATGCCTCTGGTATATCAGCAGAAATTTTATGTTTACCCTCAAGTAAGTTTTCATACATTTGTGTTCTACCTTCAATATCATCTGATTTAACAGTTAACATTTCTTGTAGAGTATATGCAGCACCATAAGCCTCAAGCGCCCAAACCTCCATCTCACCAAAACGCTGTCCACCCAGCTGAGCTTTTCCGCCTAATGGTTGTTGCGTTACTAATGAATATGGACCAGTAGAACGAGCATGTACCTTCTCATCGACTAAATGATGTAAACGTAGAACATACATATAGCCTACAGTTACTTTACGATCAAAAGGTAAACCAGTACGACCATCAAATAAAGTTAATTGGCCTGATTCTGGCATTCCTGCTAAATTCAGCATAGTTTTAATTTCAGATTCCTTTGCCCCATCAAATACTGGTGTTGCAAACGGTAAGCCCTTTCTTAAATTACCTGCTAATTCTAATATTTCAGTATCATTAAATTTACTAATTTCCTCTTTTTGCCCTGAAACATTATAGACTTGATCCAAAAATTTTCTTACTGCTTGTGTATTTTTTTCACGACGTAACATTTGATCAATCTTATCGCCAATACCTTTAGCAGCCAAGCCTAAATGCACCTCAAGAATCTGGCCAATATTCATACGCGAAGGTACCCCGATTGGATTTAATACTATGTCCACCGTTCTACCATCTTCCATAAATGGCATATCTTCTACTGGCAATACCTTAGAAATTACACCTTTATTTCCGTGTCTACCAGCCATTTTATCCCCAGGCTGTAAACGACGTTTTACCGCCACAAATACTTTAACCATTTTAATTACACCATTAGGTAAATCAACCCCACGGTATAATTTTTCTTTTTTCAACTTAAATTTAGCTTCAAGATCTAATCTTTTTTCTTCAATTGCATGAGCTATTGATTCAACGGCAGCAGCTACAGTTTCATCTTCAAATTTAAGTTTGAAAATTTCTTTTTTATCGGTAATCGTTGCCAAAAATGCTGCAGTTACAGTTTCTTTTTTTCGACCTTGTAATTGCTTACCAGTAATTAAATTAGTAACTCTAGTTAAAGCATCATTTTCAATAATCTCAACTTGATCATTTAAATCTTGACGATATTTTTTTAAATCAGTTTCAATAATTGCCACATTGCGTGGATCCTGTTTACTGCCATCACGATTAAATACTTGGACATCAATTACTGTACCTTGCATACCAACCGGCACACGCAGTGAAGTATCTTTAACATCTGAGGCTTTTTCGCCAAATACTGCACGCAGAAGTTTTTCTTCAGGAGTTAATTGAATCTCACCTTTAGGAGTTACCTTACCAACTAAAACATCTCCAGCATCAACAACCGCACCAATATTAACAATTCCTGTTTCATCAAGACGTGCTAATTGTGTTTGTGATAAATTAGGAATATCGGCAGTTATTTCTTCATCACCCTGCTTAGTTTCACGCGCAACTACTGATAATTCTTCAATATGAATTGAAGTATATTTATCTGAAGCTACTAACTTTTCTGAAACTAAAATAGAATCCTCAAAATTGTATCCATTCCATGGCATAAAAGCAACAAGGACATTCTGCCCCACAGCTAATTCACCTAAATCAGTTGCTGAACCATCAGCAATTACATCACCGGATGCAACTATATCACCAACTTTAACGATTGGTTTTTGATTTAAACAGGTATTTTGGTTGCTACGAATATATTTAATTAAATTATATATATCTACACCAATATCCTTACCTTTAATTTCATTTTCATGTACACGAATAATTATACGATTACCATCCACATAATCAATAACTCCTCCGCGTTTGGCTACAATAACGGTGCCTGAGTCAATTGCCGCAACACGTTCCATTCCTGTTCCAACTAGGGGTCTATCGGCCCTTAAACATGGAACCCCTTGACGTTGCATATTTGATCCCATTAGCGCACGATTGGCATCATTATGCTCTAAGAAGGGAATTAATGAGGCAGCCACTGAAATTACTTGATTAGTCGCCACATCCATATATTCAACAGAGCTTGACTGCACCAAAGTAGTTTCAGATTTTTGCCGACCTGTAATAATTTCATCGGCAAATTCATTTTTGCTAGTTAATTTTGCATTTGCTTGAGCAATTACATATTTGCTCTCATCAATTGCTGATAAATAATCTATTTTATCAGTTACTTTGCCGTTTTGCACTCGACGATAAGGCGTTTCAAGAAAACCAAATTTATTTGGCCGAGCGTATACTGATAATGAATTAATCAATCCAATATTTTGTCCTTCTGGTGTTTCAATCGGACATACTCTACCATAGTGCGTTACATGCACATCACGAACTTCAAAACCAGCTCTATCTCGTGTTAAACCTCCAGGTCCCAATGCTGAAATACGGCGTTTATGAGTAATTTCAGATAATGGGTTAGTATGATCCATAAACTGTGATAACTGACTAGTTGAAAAGAAGTCTTTTAAGCTTGAAGTAATTGGCTTAGCGCTAATTAACTTATTGGGCATTAAATCTTTTTCTTCTAATACTTGAGAAATCTTATCTTTAACTGCTTTATCAATTCTAGATAAACCAACGCGAAATTGATTTTCCACTAATTCACCAACACCACGAATACGGCGATTCCCTAAATGATCAATATCATCAACGTTACCACGGCCGTTACGTAATTCAATTAATATAGCTAAACAAATAACTATATCTTCTTGGGCTAATAAATTAATATTACTATTGGTCCTTGCTTTTAATTTAGCAACTAAATTACTAAACCATTTAGGAGTTTTTTGATCTAATTCATTATTATAAGTTCTTGCATCAAATTTGAATCTTCCTACTTCTGATAAGTCATAGGTTTCGCTTGAAAAGAATGTTTTCTCAAAAACAGTCTTGGCAATTTCTTCCGAATATGGCTCTCCAGGTCGCATCATTTTATAAATTTGATGAATTGCCTCAACAGTGTTCTGCGCAGTTTCTTTACTGGCCTCTTCATCACGCAAAGTATCAGCTAAATATGAACCATGTTCTAAATCGTTAACATATAACGTTTCAATGCTCTTAATTCCCAGTGTATCAATTTGCTTAATCAGCTCTTCATTAATAATTGTATTTGATTTAGCAATCACTTCACCAGTTTCTAAGTCAATCAAATCATTGGCTAAAATTCTACCAATTAAATCATCTACAGGAACTTCAAGTTCCTTCATGTCTAAGGCTTCCAGATCTCTTATGTTCTTAGTATTAATTTTTTTATCTTTGGCTACAATTACCTTGCCTGATTTATCTGTTATATCAAATTTAATCAATTC
>JAPJMP010000095.1 GCA_026461645.1 Burkholderiales bacterium | reverse complement strand
CAATAACTCTGAATATACATGGATAATTGATCCACTAGATGGAACAACAAATTTTATTCATGGACATCCAGATTATAGTATTTCAATAGCGTTAAGACATAATGACCGTATAACGCACGGCGTAGTTTTTGACCTTAATCGCAATGATTTATATCATGCTGAACTTGGCATGGGTTCTTTTCTTAACAATAAAAGAATTCGCGTATCAAAAGTTAATTATTTATCTGACTCATTAATTGGTACCGGATTTCCAACTTACGATGTTACGATTTTAAATGATTATATTCCAATTTTTAGAGATTTGCTTCTAAACTCGTCTGGATTACGTAGATCTGGATCCGCTGCTATCGATCTGGCCTATGTTGCAGCTGGACAATTGGATGGATTTTGGGAGTTTTCACTAAAACCTTGGGACGTAGCTGCAGGTAGTATTTTAATTAAAGAAGCAGGCGGAATGTTAAGTGATTTTAATGCCGAACAAAAATTTTGGGATAGCGGCAATATTGTTGCAGGCAACCCCAAAATTATCATTGAGTTATTAAAAGTAATTCAAAGTAATTTCCATAAAAAAAATTACTTTATTCTTTAAGTTATATATTTAAATAATAAAGTATGACAACGAGTTGTTCTGCTAATCTAAATATTGCTGAATATTCTCCAATGATTCAGCAATACTTGAAAATTAAACATAATTTTCCTACTTTACTTGTGTTTTATCGCATGGGTGATTTTTATGAATTATTCTTTGAAGATGCTGTTACAGCCAGCAAACTTCTCGGTATTACCTTAACTTCACGCAATAGTTCTGCTGAAAACCCGATTAAAATGGCCGGAGTTCCTTTTCATGCTCTAGATCAATACCTAGCTAAACTTCTTAAATCTGGCCAATCAATTGTTATTGTAGATCAAGTAGGACCAATTACCACAAAGGGCCCGATTGAAAGAAAAGTCACTCGAATTATTACTCCCGGTACTATTAGCGATGAAATGTTACTTGAGGAAAAAAAAGAAACTATTCTCGCGGCCATTTATAAATTAAAAGATAAGATTGGAATTGCTTATTTATCAATTTCTTCTGGAAAGTTTTTTATTAGTGAAATTAACAGTGCAGAACTAAATAACCACATTGACCGTATTGCTCCGGCAGAACTTATTGTACCTGAAAACTTAGCTAATACGATTAATTTAATTGATAAAAAAATTTCTTTAAAAGTATTTCCTGATTGGCATTTTAGTTATACTAGTACCAAACAACAGCTATTAGAACATTTTGCAATTAGTGACTTAACTAGTTTTGGTATTGCCAATATGGAGCTCGGAACTATTGCCAGCGGTGTACTTCTCAACTATGCCAAGCAAATGACCCATAGTGATTTATCGCATTTAAATAGTATCGTTGCTGAAAATTTAACCACTAATTTAGCTATCGATCATATTTCGCGCAGGAATTTGGAAATTAATCAAACTCTAGCCGGAGATACTAGCCCTACTCTTTTATCTTTGATTGACAAATGCTCAACTACCATGGGTAGTAGATTATTGCGATATTGGATCAATAATCCAATCACTACAACTGCTATTATTAAATTGCGTCATGACGCAGTTGCCTCGTTACTCAACAATTTTAGTGAGTTTAGTTCTTTATTACAACAAATTTGTGATATCGAAAGAATTAGTTCCAGAATAGCACTAATGAATGCCAAACCCAGAGATTTGTCAACTTTACGTGATTCACTGTTAATTTTACCATCTATTGTTCAAACCATCGCATCTCATCTCAATGTTGAATTGTTACAACAAATTGAGGCTGTGATTGCCACTTTCCCGGATAATATTTTAGCTAAATTAATTGCAGCAATTAAAGATAATCCCAATGCACAGTTGCGTGATGGCAACGTAATTAATACTGGCTACCATACTCAATTAGACTATTTACGCGATATTACAACTAATGGCAATTCTTATTTGCAAGAGTTTGAAGTTAAAGAAAAAGCTGCAACGGGTATTAGTAATCTAAAAGTTGAATTTAATCGAGTTCATGGTTTTTATATTGAAATTTCTAAGACTAATTTAGATAAAATTCCTGAAAATTATCAAAGAACGCAAACACTCAAAAACTATGAAAGATATACTACAGTTGAACTTAAAAAATTTGAACAAGAAGTATTATCGGCTCAAGAACAGTCTCTATCCTTAGAACGGGAATTATATTTAGAGGTTTTAACATACTTGAAACAATATGTACCGTCATTGCAAACTCTAGCACATAAAATTGCTACTCTAGATGTGTTAACTAATTTCGCGCAAATTGCCAAGGAATACAATTATTCTCAACCTACTTTCACTCATTTAAACCAATTACAAATAATTAATGGACGTCATCCAATTGTAGAAAATCAAATTGAACAATTCATTGCTAATGATATTTCATTATCAGAGCAAAATAAATTTTTACTTATTACTGGGCCTAATATGGGTGGTAAATCAACGTTTATGCGCCAAACAGCATTAATCGTATTGCTAGCATATACTGGTTCATTTGTTCCGGCTACAAGCTGTATTCTTGGCCCTATTGATAAAATTTTCACGCGCATTGGAGCTTCAGATGATTTATCTCGAGGCAAATCAACTTTTATGGTAGAAATGCTCGAATCAGCAAATATTTTGCACAATGCTACTTGTAATTCTCTTATTCTCATGGATGAAGTTGGTAGGGGCACATCTACCTTTGATGGATTATCATTAGCAAATGCCATTGCTCGCTATTTAATTGAAAAAATTCAAGCTTATACTTTATTTGCTACTCATTATTTTGAGTTAACTGAATTAGGCGAACTTTATGCCAATTGTAAAAATGTGCATATGGGAGCGGTAGAACATGATGATGCAATAGTATTTATGCATCATATTGAAGATGGTGCTGCGGCTAAAAGTTATGGCATTCAAGTGGCCCAATTATCTGGTATTCCAAAAGCAGTAATCTTGATGGCTAAGCGCTATTTAGTTCAATTAGAGAAAAATAAAAGTCAACCTGATTTATTTGCTATAATAAACGATAATTTTGCAGATGACATAATCTCAAAAGAGACAATAAAGCAATTGACACCTAATGAAATAAATGTTCTTGAACAAATAAAAAATATTATTCCAGATGAAATTAGTGCTAAAGATGCATTAAACATACTCTATAAATTAAAAGATGACTTAAGTAGGAGTGATAAATGATAAAAGTTGGATTAATCATGGGGAGTAATTCTGATTGGGAGGTGATGCAACATTGCGCTAAAACTTTAAAAGAATTTGCTATTAATTATGAAGCTTTGGTAGTCTCAGCTCATCGTACTCCAGATTTAATGTTTGAATATGCAGAATCAGCTCAATCGCGTGGGCTGAAAATAATTATTGCTGCAGCTGGTGGTGCAGCACACCTTCCCGGCATGATCGCAAGTAAAACTATTGTTCCGGTTTTAGGTGTTCCCATTCCAACTAAATATTTACATGGACAGGACTCATTACTATCTATAGTACAAATGCCCAAAGGTATTCCTGTTGGTACTATGGCAATTGGCGAAGCCGGTGCTGTCAATGCCGCTTTATTAGCCATTGCTATTCTTGCCACTAATGATGCTAATTTGACTAATGAGTTATTAAAATATCGCTCTGAGCTAACACAAAAAGTGCTAAATATGACACTACCTGAGAATTAAATCTTTTGGAGTTTTACCGTGCAAAATATAATTATACCACCTTCATGTATTGGAATTGTTGGTGGAGGACAATTAGGACGAATGCTAGCAATTGCCGCCAAACAAATGGGTTATGCGGTAGCAATTTTAGAGCCTGATTTAGACTGCCCGGCGCATAAATTTGCCGACTACCACATTCAAACTAAATATGATGATATTGAAGGGCTAAAACAGTTAGCACAAATTGCATCTGTTATTACCACTGAATTTGAAAACGTACCAGCCACAAGCTTTAGTTTCTTAAATAAAATTAATAATGCATATCCTAACGAGGGGGCATTATTAATTGCGCAGAATCGAATTAGTGAAAAACAGTTCTTTAGAAAAAACAACATTAACACCGCTGAATATCAAGCAATAGACAGCACCACAAACTTTAATGACATTGCTTCAACTATGTTTCCGGGGATTTTAAAAACTGCCACCTTAGGCTATGATGGTAAAGGTCAAATTAAGGTTAATAATGTGCAGGAATTAAAGACTGCATTTATAAAGTTAAATCAAGTAAATTGTATTTTAGAAAAACTGGTTACAATTAGCAAAGAGGTTTCAATAATTGTTGCTCGAAATAGCAAAGAAAAAATCACCTACCCTATTGTTGAAAATATTCATCACAACGGAATACTTGATTTATCTATAGCGCCAGCTTCGATCACTCCTAAACAAGCCGAAATAATTAATAATAATGCACTTTTAATTATTGAACAATTAAATTATATTGGAGTCTTAACTATAGAGTTTTTTATTAGTTCAAGCGGTGAAATTATTGCAAATGAAATGGCACCACGACCACATAATTCTGGACATTATACTATTGATTGTTGTTATACTTCACAATTTGAACAGCAATTAAGAGCCATTTGTAATTTAAAGCTTGGTAGCGTTGAATTAAGCTCAAATGCCATAATGTTAAATTTATTGGGTGATATTTGGCTCAATGCAAACAAAGAACCTGATTTTAAACAAATTTTGCAAACTTATTCTAACCTTAAGTTACATTTATATGAAAAAAATAGCGCCAGAAATGGAAGAAAAATGGGGCATATTACCTTATGTGGATCTAGTATAAACAAATTATATTTAGAAATTAAAGAAATTAAACAATTACTTGGAATTAATCATGAATGAACCAATAACTTCACTTAATAAAATCTACTCAGGCAAAGTTAGAGAATTATATTCTATAGATGCATCAACCATGCTAATGGTAGCTTCTGATAGATTATCAACTTTTGATATTATTTTGAATCAAACAATTCCAAATAAAGGAATATATTTAACTCAAATTGCTTTGTTCTGGTTTAATTATTTACCAATAAAAAACCATTTAACGCATAAGTATAAATTAGAAGATATTTTAACTGCCGATGAGCTAGTTTATGCTCAAGGTAGATCAATGATTGTAAAAAAATTACAACCATTACCGATAGAAGCGATTGTTAGAGGTTATTTAGCCGGGACTGGATATAAAGAATATTTACAGCATGGTTCAATTTGTGGTACAACCTTACCTGCCAATTTGCGCAATGCTGAGAAGTTGCCGCAAGCAATATTCACTCCATCGACTAAATCAGCCAAAGGCTTGCATGATGAAAATATTAGTCTGACACAATGTCGTAATCTAATTGGCAATGATTTAACTAATCAAATCCAAGAGCTTTCATTAACTATTTATAATAAAGCTTGTACTTTAGCGCAAAATAATGGCTTAATTATTGCGGATACTAAATTTGAATTTGGTCTTGATGAAAATAATGAATTAGTTTTAATGGATGAAGTTTTAACTCCAGATTCATCACGTTATTGGAGTGCGACAGACTATGTGGTTGGATCAAATCCCAATAGTTTTGACAAACAATTTGTGCGTGATTATTTAGAAAAAGATTTAAATTGGAATAAACAACCACCAATACCAGATCTTCCTCAACATATAATTAATATTACATCAGAAAAATATTATGAAATTATTAAACGCTTTGGAATCAAATTTTAAATGATGGTTTTATACTTTGACACTTTATTTGTGGTAAAATGTATAAATATGTTTTAATTTTTAGTTAACCCCTTCATAAAGGCTGCAATAAATGCAAAATATTATATGGTTTGAAAATCTTCGCATGACAGATGTCGGGTTAGTTGGTGGTAAAAATGCATCATTAGGCGAAATGATTTCTCAATTAAGCAAAAAAGGAATTCGTGTTCCTGGCGGTTTTGCCACAACTGCTGAATCGTATAAAAGATTCTTAGAGCAGGATAATTTAAAAGTTAAAATTGATGATTTATTAAAAACTCTCGATGTTGATGATGTAATAGCTTTAGCTAAAGCTGGGCGACAAATTCAATCTTGGGTTTTAGATACTAAATTCCCACAAGATTTAGAAAATGATATTGAAACAGCTTATAATCAAATGCTGACAATTTACGGCAATGATATTTCGGTTGCAGTTAGATCTTCAGCTACTGCCGAAGATTTGCCTGATGCATCTTTTGCTGGACAGCAGGACACTCACTTAAATATAAAAGGAATAGATCAAGTAAAAATTGCAATTAAGCAAGTATTTGCTTCATTATACAATGATCGAGCCATTTCCTATCGAGTACATAATGGTTTTGATCATTCACAAATTTATTTATCTGCAGGAATTCAAAAAATGGTTCGTTCAGATATGGGTAGTTCAGGCGTTATGTTCTCAATCGACACTGAGTCAGGTTTTGATCAAGTAGTTTTAATTACTTCAAGTTATGGACTGGGTGAATGTGTGGTACAAGGAATGGTAAATCCTGATGAGTTTTTTGTCTATAAACCAGCGTTAAAAAACAACAAAATTTCGATTCTACGTAAAAACATGGGAAGCAAGAACATTAAAATGGTTTATGCTGAGACCGCTGAAGCTGGAAAATCAGTTAAAACCTTAAATGTTGCGAATGAACTTAGAACTAAATTTTCTTTATCTGAGACACAAATAGTGGAATTGGCTAATTTTGCCATCACTATTGAAAATCATTATCAAAGACCAATGGATATTGAATGGGGATTAGATGGTGTTGATAATTCTATTTATATTTTACAAGCACGACCTGAAACAGTTAAGTCGCGCGAAAATTGCTTAAATAAACAAACCCGCTATAAACTAAAAGATCATTCAGAAGTAATTATTGAAGGTCGTGCCATTGGACAAAAAGCGGCAAAAGGCAAAGTTAAAATAGTTAAAGATCACAATGATATGAATAGCGTTGGTTATGGCGATGTTTTAGTTACTGATATGACAGATCCGGACTGGGAACCAGTAATGAAAAGAGCTGCAGCGATTGTAACCAATCGTGGGGGTAGAACCTGTCATGCTGCAATTATTGCTCGCGAACTTGGTATTCCAGCAATTGTTGGTTGTGAAACTGCAACATCAGTTTTAAAAGATGGAATGGAAGTTACTATTTCTTGCTGCGAAGGTGGTACTGGCTATGTATATAATGGTTTACTTAATATTGATGTGATTGAACTTGACACTGGAACAATGCCGGAATTACCAATTAAAATCATGATGAATGTTGGTAACCCAGAATTGGCCTTTAATTTTGCACAAATTCCAAATCATGGAGTAGGCTTGGCGCGGCTTGAATTTATTATTAATCGCCAGATTGGTATTCACCCTAAAGCATTACTTGAGTTTGATACTATACCTGATCAACTTAAACAAGTTATTAAAGACAAAATTAAAGGCTACTCAAGCCCAGTTGGTTTTTATATTGATAAACTAGCTGAAGGCGTTGCAACGATTGCTGCTGCTTTTTTCCCCAAAAAAGTAATTGTGCGCTTATCTGATTTTAAATCAAATGAATATTCAAATTTAATTGCTGGTAAGCTATATGAGCCTACTGAAGAAAATCCAATGATGGGTTTTAGAGGAGCTTCACGTTATATTTCAACTAGTTTTAGAGAGTGTTTTGAATTAGAGTGTATTGCTTTAAATAAAGTGATTAATCAAATGGGATTAAATAATGTAACTATCATGATCCCTTTTGTTAGAACCACTAAGGAAGCAGCAGCTGTAATTGAACTATTGAAAGAAAATGGTTTAGAACGCGGTGTAAATGGCTTACAAATATATATGATGTGTGAAATTCCATCCAATGCAATATTAGCTGAGCAGTTTTTACAGTATTTTGATGGTTTTTCAATTGGCTCGAATGATATGACGCAACTAACTTTAGGTATTGATCGTGATTCAAATGGTGCTATTGCGGCATCATTTGACGAAAGAAATGATGCCGTTAAGGCGATGCTTCATTTATCTATCGTTGCCTGCAAGAAAAATAAAAAATATATTGGTATTTGTGGTCAAGGACCGTCAGATCATCCCGATTTTGCTAAATGGCTAATTGATGAAGGGATAGATACGATTTCGCTTAATCCAGATACTGTTATTGATACCTGGTTATATTTGGCAAATAATAAATAATTACTCAAGGATTGTGATATGAAAAAAAGAGTTGTTGTAACTGGAATGGGGATTGTTTCCCCTGTTGGTAATGATGTTAAATCAGCCTGGAATAATATTACTAATGGAATTAGTGGTATAGATAATATAACTAGATTTGACACAACTAATCATGCAACTAAATTTGCTGGCGAGCTTAAGAATTTCTCTTATGAAGGAATTATTGATGATAAAGATGCACGCCGCATGGATTTATTTATTCGTTATGGCCTTGTGGCTGGAAGTCAAGCAGTAATTGATTCTGGAATCGAAAATAGTAATATTGATAAAAATCGCGTTGGTATTATAATCGGTTCTGGTATCGGAGGTTTGGAGTCAATTCAAAATACAGCAATAGAACTAACACAAAAGGGACCAAGACGAGTTTCTCCATTTTTTATTACAGGTGCAATTGGTAATATGGTGGCAGGAAATTTATCGATTAAATATGGTTACAAGGGTGTAAATTACGGAATTGTAAGTGCATGTGCCACTGGTAACCATTGCATTGGAGATGCATTACGCTATATACAGCAAGGCGAATTTGATATTATATTAGCTGGTGGAGCTGAGGCTCCTGTGTGTGAAGTTGGTGTAGCTGGATTTAATGCTTGTCGCGCTTTATCAACCAGAAATGATGACCCTAAAACCGCCTCTAGACCATGGGATAAGGAACGTGATGGTTTTGTAATTGGTGAAGGTAGTGCTGTTTTAGTGTTAGAAGAATATGAGCATGCTAAAAAACGTGGCGCTAAAATTTATGCTGAATTGGTTGGTTATGCTGCCACTGCAGATGCTTTTCATTTAACCGCCCCTAGTGTTGATGGGCCATTAAGAAGTATGCAAAATGCTTTAAATAATGCTGAAATTAATGTAGATGAGGTTGATTATATTAATGCGCATGGGACTTCAACTCCGCTTGGTGATTTAAATGAAGCGAATGCAACTAAGGCTTGTTTTAATCAACATGCCAAATCTTTATCAATTAGTTCAACTAAATCAATGACTGGGCATTTACCTGGAGCGGCAAGTGCTGTTGAAGCAATATTTACAGTATTAGCGATAAAGGAAAATATTGTACCTCCAACAATTAATATATTTAATCAAGATGAAGCATGTGACCTTGATTTCACGGCTAACACGGCTAAAAATAAAACCATTAATGTGGCCATATCAAACTCTTTTGGCTTTGGTGGGGTTAATTCAACTATCGCCTTTAAAAAAATTGTATAGGAATTAATATGACTAGAACTGTATATTGTGTAAAGTTAGGGCAAGAGTTAGAAGGACTTGATTTTGCGCCATTACCTGGAGATTTAGGTAAAAAAATATTTGCTTCAATTTCTAAAGAAGCTTGGAGTGCTTGGTTAAATCAACAAACTATGATAATTAATGAAAATAGATTAAATTTGGCTGAGGCATCTGCGCGTAATTATTTGCGCCAACAAATGCAGTTTTATTTATTTGGAGAATAAACTGTGGTAATACCTAAAATTACTAAAGCTGTATTTCCGGTTGCTGGATTAGGTACCAGGTTTCTCCCAGCAACCAAAGCATCTCCCAAGGAAATGTTACCAATTGTTGATAAGCCGCTAATTCAATATGCCGTTGAAGAAGCTGTTGCTGCTGGAATTACTGATTTAATTTTTATTACCGGGCGCAATAAAAGAGCAATTGAGGACCACTTTGACAAAGCATATGAATTAGAGAATGAATTAGCTTTAAAAAATAAAACTCAAATGCTTGAAATTACTAAAAATATTTTACCGGCTAATGTTAATTGCATTTTTATACGTCAATCCGAAGCTCTAGGTTTAGGGCATGCCGTATTATGTGCCAGATCTGTAATTGGTAATGAACCATTTGCTGTTATTTTAGCCGATGAATTACTTGATGCTAATCCTGGGGCGCTAACACAAATGCTATCAATTTATAATAAAACTGGTTCATCAGTACTTGGATTATACGAAGTTGATCCAAGTGAGGTTTCCTCCTATGGCATTGTTAAAATTGCGCAAGAAAAAACTAAACTACCTAAAGTAGAATATATTGTCGAGAAACCCAAACTTGGCCAAGCACCATCAAATCTTGCTGTAATTGGACGTTATATTCTAACTCCGCGAATTTTTATTGAATTAGCCAATACGGCAAAAGGCGTAGGCAATGAGATTCAACTAACTGATGCACTCTCTTCTTTACTTGATTATGAAGGAATTTTTACTCAAATTATTCATGGTACAAGATACGATTGCGGTTCTAAACTTGGATATTTAAAGGCTACTGTCAGTTTCGGCTTAAAACATGTCGAGACTGGTAAAGATTTTAAATTATTTTTAAATAATATCAAATAACTGGAGAAATCATAATGATTATTGGTGTGCCTAAAGAAATTAAAAACCATGAATACAGAGTAGGTATGACGCCTGCTGGAGTTGATGAATTAGTAGGTCATGGGCATAAAATTTTAATGCAAAAAAATGCTGGGGTTGCAATTGGATTTTCTAACGCAGATTATGAAGCAGCTGGAGCTAAAATTGTTAATACGGCTAAGGAACTCTTTGCTAAAAGTGAAATGATTGTTAAAGTTAAAGAATTACAAAAGTCAGAGTATAGTTTATTATCAGCTAATCAAATTCTTTTTACTTATTTACATTTGGCTCCCGATCTTGAACAAACCAAGGCATTAATTGCCTCTAAATGTATAGCTATAGCATATGAAACAGTTACAAGTGATAGTGGTGCTTTACCTTTATTAGCACCTATGTCAGAGGTCGCAGGTAGAGTTTCAATTATTGCTGGAGCAAATGCTTTATGCAAACAAGCTGGAGGACCAGGTGTTTTACTTAGTGGTACAGCTGGAGTAAAGCCTGCATCTGTAGTAATAATTGGTGGCGGTGTGGTTGGCATTAATGCTGCACGCATGGCCTTAGGCCTCAATGCTGATGTAGTCATTTTAGATAGAAGTTTAAACCGCTTAACTCAAATTGATCAAACCTTTAATGGCAAAATTAAAACCTTATATAGTAATAACTTAAATATTTCCGATGCGATTAAATCAGCTGATCTAGTTATTGGTGCAGTTTTAACACCTGGTGCAGCAGCCCCTAAAATTATCACGCGTAAGATGTTAAAGTTGATGAAAAAAGGAACTGTAATTGTTGATGTTTCGATTGATCAAGGCGGATGTTTTGAAACATCTAAGCCAACTACACATGAATCACCAACTTATATTGTTGATGATATAATTCACTATTGTGTATCTAATATTCCTGGTTCTGTAGCTAGAACCTCTACTTTAGCTTTAACTAATGCTACTTTACCGTATATCTTAAATCTAGCAAATAATGGATGGAAAAAAGCATTACTAAATGATAGCCATCTAAAAAATGGCCTTAATGTTTGTAAAGGTGAAATTACCCATCAAGCTGTGGCTAATGCTTTAAAATTAAAGTACATTAACGCCGAAAAATTTTTATAACAAATTTTAGTCAACATTTCTAAATGACTAATATAGGGGAAATTATGAATAAATGTAACTCTTCTACCTTCAATTTAAATTTAGATAAATATTATCCCAATAGTCACAAAATATATCACAAAGGGAATATTTATAAAGATTTATTAGTTTCAATGCGGCAGATTAAATTATCTAATGGCGAGCTTGTTCCTGTATACGACACTTCAGGCAATTATACCGAAACTAATAAAATAATTGATATTAATCAAGGATTAGCTCCTAATCGCAAAAAATTTTATTTATCAGAAAAGCCATTAACCCAATTAGCCTATGCTAAAAAAGGCATAATTACTCCAGAAATGGAATATGTTGCGATTCGCGAAAACATGGCTTTGGATGTTACCTTAGGTGCATCGAAAACTAAATTTAACTATCCAATTACTCCTGAGTTTGTACGCGAGCAAATACTTCAAGGTAAAGCAATTATTCCAGCAAATATTAACCATCCCGAATTAGAACCGATGATAATTGGCAGAAATTTTTTAGTTAAAGTTAATGCTAATATTGGTAATTCTGCTGTTAGTTCTTCATTAAGTGAAGAGGTTGAAAAATTAATTTGGGCTGTAACTTGGGGCGCTGATACTGTTATGGATTTATCTACTGGAAAGGATATTTCTATAACTCGCGAATATATAATTCGTAACTCCCCTGTGCCAATTGGTACTGTCCCTATCTATCAAGCTTTAGAAAAGGTTGGCGGAATCGCCGAAGATTTATCTTGGGAAGTAATGCGTGAAGTTTTAATTGAGCAAGCTAAACAAGGTGTTGATTATTTTACTATTCATGCGGGAGTTCTAAAAGAACATATTCCCCTAACACAAAATCGAGTTACTGGAATTGTTTCGCGTGGTGGTGCAATTATGGCTAAATGGTGTATGGCGCATAACAAACAAAATTTCTTATATACCAATTTTAGTGAAATTTGTGAAATAATGCAGCAATATGATGTAAGTTTCTCTTTAGGTGATGGTCTACGTCCTGGATGTATTGCAGATGCCAATGATGAAGCTCAATTTGCTGAATTAAAAACGCAAGGTGAATTAAATAAAATTGCCTACTCTTTCGATGTACAAACCATGAATGAAGGACCAGGACATGTACCTTTAGACAAAATTGAAGAAAACATGCAAAAACAATTAAGTTGGTGTAATGAAGCGCCGTTTTATACGCTTGGCCCATTGGTAATTGATTTTGCTGCTGGTTATGATCATATTGCAAGTGCTATTGGAGCTGCCAACATTGCCAATTATGGTTGTGCTATGTTGTGCTATGTTACACCTAAGGAACATTTGGGATTGCCGAATAAAAAAGATGTTAAAGATGGCTTAATTGCTTATAAAATTGCTGCATTTGCAGCTGATTTAGCTAAAGGTCATCCTGCTGCCTATTATAGAAACCTGCAAATGTCTAAGGCGAGGTTTGAATTTCGTTGGGATGATCAGTTTAATTTGTCTATTGATCCTGTTGTAGCAAGAGAGTTTCATGATGAAACCCTCCCTAAGGATGCGGCTAAATCGGCTCATTTTTGTTCGATGTGTGGACCTAAATTTTGTTCAATGAAAATTCATCAAGAGATTAAAAACTTCTCTGCGGCAAATATTAAATGAAAAGTGAACCTATAGCTATTCACTTGTTAACTAATTGTGATAGTTATAAAAATGCAGACACATATTTTAAATTTATTGAACAGTGCGCTATAGGTGGAATTACTCATTTGCAATTAAGACAAAAAGATTGGTCAGCAGCCAATCTTTTAAGTTTTGGCTATGAACTAAAATCTATTGCTAAAGATCACAATCTTAATTTTATTGTTAATGATAGTTTAGCCCTAATGCAACAACTTGATGCAGATGGCATTCATTTAGGACAATCTGATATTTCAGTAAACCAAGCTAGAACTATTCTTGGCCCGACAAAAATTATTGGCTTATCAATTGAAAGTGAAGAGCAATTAATCATTGCTAATAATTATGCCAATCTTGATTATGTAGCGGCAAGTGCTGTTTTCTCCTCACCTACTAAAACTAATTTAAAGAAAGTTTGGGGAGTTGATGGACTTAAGCAGTTTTGTTTACAATCTAAGCATCCGACTATTGCTATTGGTGGTATTAATTTAAATAATATTGACTCAGTAATTAACTGTAACGTTAGTGGAGTTGCTATAATTAGTGCACTTCATAAATGTAGTAATGTTAGTGACTATCTAGCACAGATGCACAATAAATTAAAGGAACATCGTGAAATCATATGAAATTTTATATAACAGTTATAATCAACTTAGACAGCACAAACCGATTATTTTAAATTTAACTAATTCTGTTACTCAAGATTTTATGGCAAATACTCTTTTAGCGCTTGGAGCATCTCCCATTATGTCAAATGATATAAATGAGCTGGAAGAGCTAATTGCAATTTCAAGTAGTCTTAATATTAATATTGGAACACTTGATGCAAATTTTAGCCAATTAGCACTAAATGCCGTTAAGTACGCAGAAGCTAAAAAAATTCCTATAATATTAGATCCAGTTGGTGCCGGAGCGTCAACATCACGTACTAAATTAGCTACTTTAATCGCACCTAAGGCCACCATTATTCGTGGCAATGCTAGCGAAATAATGGCTATTGCAGGAAGTTTATCGACTACTGCTGGAGTTGATAGTCTTCATACTAGCGAAAATGCTCAAAATTATGCGCAAAATTTAGCTAATAAATTTAATAATACTGTGGTGGTAACGGGTAAAACTGACTTAATAATTGATTCCCATACTCTTAGTACTAATAATTTTGGTGCAGAAATTATGACCAAAGTTACTGGTATGGGGTGTTGCTTATCTGCTGTTGTTGCTGCGTTTGCGGCAATTAATTCAAACTATCATCAAGCAGCAGAATTAGGTGTTAAATTATATACATTATGCGCGCAACATGTTGCGCAACAAACTAAAACACCGGCACAATTTAAAGTTGAATTTATTGATAATTTATATGCCCCCAATTGGAATTTTATTCAAAATAAATTAATTTAACGGGAAACAACAACTATGCTTAAAAAGGCTTTAACTATTGCAGGTTTTGATGGTTCAGGTGGTGCTGGGATTCAAGCTGACCTAAAAACATTTTCTGCTTTTGGCTGCTATGGAATGACAGTGCTAACCGCATTACCCATACAAAATACCAAAGGGGTAAGCAACTGTTTTGCCTTACCTATTGAAGCTATTAATCAACAATTATTTAGTATATTTGATGATATAACTCCAGATGTAATAAAAATTGGTATGCTATTTAATAAAGAAGTAGTATATAGTGTTGGTAAATTTTTACGCCGCTATGCCAATAATATTCCAATTGTTGTTGATCCGGTTATGCTGGCTAAAAGTAATGATAAACTTTTAAACCATGATGCTATTGAACCATTAATTAATGAAATTATAAGTTTAGCCACAATTATTACCCCTAATTTAGATGAAGCATCAACGTTATGTGGCTATACGATTAATACTAAACATAAAATGCAACAAGCGGCCAGAAATATGTTAAATTTTGGTTGTGCCAATATTTTAGTTAAAGGTGGTCACTTAGCTGGGAATAACTGTGCTGATTTGTTTATGAATCAAGTCGAAGAGTACTGGATTGAAGCAACTAGAATTGATACTAATAACACTCATGGGACAGGATGTACTTTATCGGCAGCAATTGCCGCTAATTTGGCCCTTGGTTTACCTATTAAACAAAGTTGTGTTAATGCTAAAGAGTATTTAACTAATGCTCTTAAATCATTTCAACATGAAAAAATTGGTCAAGGTAAAGGACCAGTAAATCATTTAGTTAATTTAAATTTTACAAATTCTAAATTTTAAATTACTGACACTAAATTTGTTCGACTATGAATATTATTCTCCACTATTATCACTAACTTTTTGATATAATAGGTGTTTATTGTTAATCGCTAATGGTAAAAATTAGACACATTGCATTCAATTGATTGTAAATTTATTTAGGAAGATTGTATGAAATTTCACATAAAAACTATTGTTAAAATTGCATTATTTGGTATCGTATTATCAGGTTGTAACTCTATTGGACGGGTACCACAACAATCAGGTAAATTATACTTTTTAGGTACTATTGCAACAGGAGCAGGACCTAGTGCAATTAGCATAACACCCAATGATAATTATGTTTATACTATCAATACTGAGAGTAATACAATATCTGAATTTAGCCGTGATGAAAACGGTCTTTTAGTTTATCAAGCATCATTTGCAACTGGAGAAGAACCAGGTAGAATGGCAATAACTAAAAATGAAAGTTATGCTTACGTTACTAATTATGGCAGCAATATAGTCTCTCAATATCATATTGAAAGTGATGGTCAATTTGAATCGTTATCTCCTGCAACAATTGCCACTGGAAATGGCCCAATTGGAATAACCATAAGTTCAAATGAAAGCTATGCTTATATTGTTAATTACAACGATAATACAGTATCACAATATAGTATTGCAAGTAATGGCCAATTAGAATCATTATCTCCTGCAACAATTGCAACAGGAGAACATCCAGTAACAATAGCAATAACACCAAATGGAAATTTTGCTTATATTTCGAATGAAGGCGACAATACACTATCGCAATATAGCATTGCAAGTAATGGCCAATTAGAATCATTATCTCCAGCAACTATTGCCGCAGGACATTTACCATATGGAATCGCCATAAGTTCTGACAGTAATTATGTTTATGCTACTAATCGCGGTGATAATACGGTATTCGAATTTGTTAGAACTGATAGTGGGCTACTAAATACATACCAAATAGTTTCAACCACAGGAGCTGGACCATCGGGAATAACTATTAGTCCTAATGGGGATAATGTCTATGTTACCAATTTATATAGTCATACGGTTGAAGCATTTAATCGCAATAAAACTAGTGGCAAATTATATTCATTACAAAATATTGCAGTAGGAAATGATAACTTTGGTCCAGCTGGAGTAGTTATAAGTTCCGATGGAAATTATCTATATGTCTCTAATGAAGACTCTGCTACAATTTCTCAATACAAAATAGTTAAATAAATATAATTTTGAATGTGCAGTAAGCGACTATAAAAACCAATTTAGTTATGCTACTGTACATAAAAATTTATTGTAATAAAACTTTCCTTAATAATATCTTCTAATCTTTTTTAATCATCAATGCAATATCTGGACTAATTGCCAAAAATCGACATTTACCTCGGGATTTTACATGCAAAATCCTAATATAAAATAAAACTCAAATAACATACAATATATAATTGAGAACAAATATTATTATTTTAAATAAAAGGAGAGCATTATGAATTATTCTAAAATTAACATAAAGCTGCTAGGATTAAAGAAAGTTAATCTAGCCGCTTTAACCGTAGCTGGTATAGCTCTTACTGGATGTAACAGCGGATCCAGTAATGGAAATCAAGCTAATGATGGCGTTAATAGTAATGCTCAAACGCAAAGATTTGGTGCAACAGCTTTACCATTGTGTTCTAATTATCCAAATTGGGATGCTAATACTGTGTATGCTAACCCTAAAAATAATGTGGTGTATAACAATGTTATTTATTACAATAATTGGTGGACT
>JAPJMP010000094.1 GCA_026461645.1 Burkholderiales bacterium | reverse complement strand
GACACCAAAAATTAATAATATTCCAATAAATCCATGCAATGAACCGTTAGATGATTTAGGAAAAAATGAATTTTCCATAAAAGCTGAAAATAAGCCATAAATAGTAAAATCATAAAACTCTAACGCTGATCCCATGCTTAACAAGCTAATAGTTTTAATTTTTTGCATAACTAACCCACATTTAACATAATTTCATCGTTTCAATGACGAATTTTACTGAATTGATGAAAGCGAAAACCTAATAAAAACAAACAAATAAAATAAACCAATATTGCAATTAGTACAATAGCAATCAACGATGTAACTCGAATTAAGGTCTTACCCATAAAATCAAACGGCAAAAATAGTAAACACATTTTAGTCACTAATGCCATAATTAAAACCGCAGTTACTAATTTAATTAAAAAAAGCTTCCATCCCGGCTGTGGAACATATATTTTGCGTTTAATTAATAAAAAACATAAAAAACCAGCATTAATACATGCCCCTAATCCTATAGATAAGGCAAGACCGGCATGCTTTAACGGTCCAATGAATGCTAAATTCATAATTTGCGTACAACACAATACTAAGATAGCCACCTTAACTGGCGTTTTAATATCTTGATTAGCATAAAAGCCAGGACCAAATACTTTTACCAAAATTAAACCCATTAGTCCAATTGCATAAGCAATTAATGCTCTTTCGGTCATAATTACATCAAACATATTAAATTTACCGTGCATAAATAAAGTCATGGTAAGTGGCTTAGCAATTATTGCAATACCAACAGTAGCTGGCAGGGCTAACAAAATGCATAACCTAACACCCCAATCTAAGATTTGCGAAAATTCATTACTAATCTTGCTCGTTTTAGCATATTTAGCCAGACTTGGCAGCAATATCGTACCTAAGGCCACGCCTAGAACTCCTGTGGGAAACTCCATTAACCGATCAGCATAATACATCCACGAAATACTACCACCAGGTAAAAACGAGGCATAGATAGTATTTATAACCATACTTATTTGCGCTATTGAGACCGCAAATATAGCTGGCCCCATTAATCTTATTACTCGCCACACCGCTGGATTTCTAAAATCAAAATTAGGCATTATGGAAATATGAATTTTCTTTAAAAATGGAATTTGAAACAAAAATTGAAATAAACCACCGCAAAATACGGCCCAGGCTAAAATTAAAATCGGCGGATGCATTTTATTGTGCAAATAAACAATAAAAATTATAAAAGTTACGTTTAAAATGGTGGGCGTAAAAGATGGAATCGAAAACAGCCCCCAAGTATTTAAAATTCCACCGATTAATGAAGCTAATGAAATAAATAAAATATAAGGGAAAGTAATTCTTAATAAGGTCACAGTTAAGGCAAATTTTTCAGGATTGGCGGTAAAACCAGGAGCAGTAATCCAAATCACGGCAGAGGCAAAGATAATACATACAATTACTATGACAATTAATACTAATGCCATCATACTAATTACAGAGGCAATAAACTCCTGAGTTTCATTATGTGTTTTATGATTTTTATATTCAGCTAAAACCGGGACAAATGCTTGCGAAAAGGCCCCCTCAGCAAATACTCGGCGCAATAAATTAGGTAATTTAAAGGCTACATTAAATGCATCGGTAGCAAACCCGGCACCAAAATAACTAGCCATTAACATATCACGCATAAAGCCAATTATGCGCGAAATTAAGGTCATGCCGCTTACATTTAGCAACGAACGGAGTAAACTACCTTTTTTTGCCATATTTATTGAACACTACTGAAGCAATTAGAATTAATGCCGCATTTCTTCATATTTATCCTTATCAATGTATAATTGCACTTGCTGCCGATAAACACTTTCACCAAAAAACATTGCAATTTTAGCTGAGATTAATGAAGATAAAATCAATGGCAACACAAAATGCTGTGAATCAGCAACCACACTTACAATCATTACTACTGCAGTAATTGGCGCACCAGTAATTGCCGCTAAAAAGCTCACCATTCCTAATAAATAAAATTGTTGTACCGGTAAAATCGGCATAAGTTTATGGACTACATCCATAATTCCTAGACCAATCGATAAGGAGGTTGAAAAATATCCGCCTGGAACCCCTGCGGCCACTGAAAATATCGAACCAAAGAATTTTGCCAAAGCATAAAACCATGGCGCATCAGTAGCAGAGTTTAAATATAGGTTACTGGTAACTGCACCATTGCCAAAGGAGACACCATGAGTAGCTAAACCCAGTATTGCCACAAAAAAGCCAAAAATACAGGCACTTAAAATAGCATTATTTTTGCGCCATTTACAAAAAGATGAGTTTTTACCTACACTTACAAAAACCATTAGCCAGGTATATAAAGCGCCGATTAATCCACAAACAACTCCTGTTGCAACCGCAATTACCATTATATACCAAGAGTAATAAAGGGAGCTTTGTTTAATATATCCCATATATGAATAATCACCCAAAACCAAAATCGAGCAATATCCTGCAATAGCAATACCGGATAATAAAAAGAAATTTATTTTCGAATCGCTATGTTGAATATATTCCTCAATCGCAAAAACAATTCCACCTAAAGGAGCATTAAAAGCAGTTGCTACTCCAACCCCTGAGCCAATTCTTATTAATAGTTTTTTTCTTTCCAGCGAAGTGTTCTTTAATGAGGAGAAAATTGAAGCACAAATCTGAATTGTTGGTCCTTCTCGACCCAATGATGCTCCAGCAAAAATACTTAACACGGTTAAAATAACTTTACCAAACATGGTACGCAAGGAATAAGTAGCATACAACTCTGGTTTTTCATATACATCTAAAGCATAACCCTGAGGCAAGCCACTGCCACCGGCATAGGGAAAGTATTTTTTAAAAATGAAAACAATAATCATAAATACAATTGGAATATAAATTAAAACCCAGTAATGTAATAAAGCAAACATTTTAAGGCCATAAACACCGGCCTTGTCTGTTGCCACAGAAAATAGTGCACCACCTAAACCTGCGATAATGCATAATAAAAAAAATTCAAGGTTAAAAGCAAAGGATGGGTGCTTTGGCAATAAGGCAATTTTAGACAAATCGGCTTTAAATATATTTTTCATTTTCTTCTTTTCAATATTTCAATTACTCTATTGACATTTTCAATATTTTCTTCCAACATCTGTTTACTAAATTTTTCTAATTTACTAATATTATAATCACTAGTATCAGTAGGGCTAAAGGCTTTGGTTGGAGAACTTGAGATTCTGATATAACTAATTTTATCATCAAATCTTTCTGCATCCTTGAAATATTCTTCCATAAAATCAACATATAATTTATTGCTTAATACTGGAGCACTAAATAAATATTGATAAACTCCATATAAACCAAATCCAAACATACTGCGATAATCAAACTTCACTCCAGAGGTTCCGCCATTACCAACTAAAACAATATTTAATTTTTTCGTCGGAAACAAACTTCTAACATGCATGGTAACATGTAACACTGGATTATTAAGTATTACTGCCGGATCAATAAATAAATAACTTTGATTTTTTAAGCCAAACGCTACTGGAGAAAATAACATCGGCGGGCTTGATGCTCCATTGATTAAATCTTTGGTTAAATAATTACCATTGGATTCACCATAAGGCGGATTCCAATTTTTCACCATTTGCAAGCAATTTTTATCAATGTTATATACTGGAATTAAAATATTGCCGGCTAACTCACCAATTGTTGAGTTACCAAAATAATCATGCAGAATTTCAATTTTACTATCTGGCAAATAACGTGGTGCAAATAAACCAAAAAAGGTTAAATATTGATGATACCATGGTGATGAGAACATTTTTTTCGAATGATTAACATATTTATCTTTTAAGTCTTTTGCTGAAAATTTATAATTACCTTTGTCATCAGCAACCACAAAACTAGATACTGAAATGGCTCCGGTGGAAGTTCCAGAAAAAAAATCAAATAACTCACCAACTTTTTTTCCTGTTTGTTCTTCAATATAGGTTAATGTTTCCAAAGGAATTAAGCCCCTAATTCCACCTCCAGTTAGCACTAAAATATTTATTTCATTAGTGTCTTTATAGCGTTGTTGCAACTGCTCAAATGATTGTAATTGTTTCTCACCAACAATTTCATTTCTATCATCGGCATATAAATATTTACGGGTTAAATAATTTAGATAAATTATAACGGTGACAGAATAAATCAACCAATATAATAAACCTAAGATCAAAAAAATTTCAGGCAACTTATTCATTATTAATCCTAATTAATTAGTCCATTACCATTTTGCAGAACATTTTGCTTCACCAAATCAAAAACACTAGTAGTTAATTTTTTAGTGATACGATCTAGTGGATCTGATTGCGGCGTAAAGTCAACAATATTATCAGTTTTATATTTATCGCGAGCTAAAGAATCAACTGTCGCAAAGCCATCGATTAAGCCTAGTTTAATTCCATCTTGGCCAATCCAATATCTACCCGAGAATAAATCTGGATTGGTTAATTCTAAGCGCTTGCCACGCCCCTTTTTAACTGCTGCTATAAATTGCTCATGAATTTCATCCAGCATTACCTGCTGCATTTGTTGTTGTTCTAAATTAGGTGGCAAAAAAGGATAGCCCATAGCTTTGTTTTTTCCCGAAATAATAAGTCGGTTATCGACACCAATTTTATCCATCATTTGATTTAATCCAAAGCCAGTATAAATTACTCCTATCGATCCAATAATACTTGCTGGACTAGCATAAATAGCATTAGCTGCTGCAGCAGCATAATAACAACCTGAGGCACACATTTCCTCAATCACTACATTTATAGGAATCTTAGGATGCAGTGCTCTTTGACGTAAAATTTCATTAAAGATCATATCAGAATATACCGGAGAACCACCTGGTGAATTGGCTTTAATTATTACTGCCACAGTATTGCTATCTTCCAAGGCAGCAGATAATCCGTCACTTAATTTTCTGTAGTTGTCATTATCAGCAGCAATCATTCCCGTTAAGCTAATTTCTGCTACTTGCTTACCTTTTTTATCACCAGCTGAACTGTTTTTATAACTAAAACTTTGATAAATAATAGTTGCTACTACAACAATAAGTATAAGTCGAAAAAAAATTTTCCAGCGTCTACTGGCTCTTTGCTCCTTAATTATTTCTAAAATATATTGTTCAGCTACATTTTGTTCTTTATTCATTAATTTTTCTTTCTTCTATTTACTGGTTAAAGTGTTTTACAATTATAATTAGTTAAATCTAAATAACTCAAAGTTGCAGGGTAACCTGGTTTAATATAGCCCATCTTATGTTCTAATCCTAGCACCTGTGCTGGAATTGAAGTAACCATAGCTAAGGTATCACTTATGCTAATTTCACAAGATTCAATACAATTTTTAACTGCTTGATTTAAAGTTAAATTAGCTCCAGCTAAAACATTATTAACATCAACATATTTATCCCCCTGGACAAATATTGTTTTACCACACAGATCAAAACTGGTAAGAGAACTTGCCACTGCTGTTACAGCATCACTGACTAAATAAATTTTTTGTGGTTTAATTTTATTAATCAATTTTATATTATTTTTATCCACATGTAACATATCAGCTATAACACCAGCATAAACATTTTCAGCTAAAATGGCACAAATAGCTCCGGCATTTCTAGCTGTTAAACCACTCATCGCATTAAATAAATGCGTTGCGGTTTTAGCCCCTAGCTTTATTGCTGCAGTTGTCTCCTCTGCTGTAGCATTAGTATGTCCTATTGCTAAAATAATATTATTTGCCACTAAATATTCAATTTGTTCAGGCGTAAATTGCTCCGGAGCAATGGTTAATTTGATTGGAAAAAAATGGCCATAGCTAACAATTTTCTCTAATAATGGCATAGTTGGTTCAATTATATAATCAACATCATGAATACCACATTTAATTTTCGAAATAAACGGCCCTTCGATATGAATGCCTATTACTCCTTTAGTTGCCCCATATTGCTCAAACCATTGTTTAACTACCTCTAATGCTTGAATTATTTGCTTAAAATTACAGGTGATAAGCGTGGGTAAAAACCATCCTACGCCTAAATTTAACCAAGTTTTGTATATCGTATCTAAAGTATTCAAGCTAATATTTTGATTAAATAGTACTCCACCACAACCATTTACCTGTAAATCGATAAATGCTGGTGTAATTACTCCAGCACCACAATTAATAATATCAACCTGCGCCTCTAGTTTAGACAGTGGAATTAAATCTTTAATCCTATTATGTTCAGTTACCACCGCCATATTCGCATGAAGATTAGTACCATCAAAAACATATTTACTTGTGTATGCTTGCATAATAATCTCACTATTTACTATTCTTTTAATTGCCGAAACACCGCATCAGCAATTTCAACTGTAGTATTGATAACATCAATATTGTGTTTAGAAGTTATAAACCCAGCTTCAAACATTGACGGTGCAAAAAATATTCCATGCTGCAGCATCAAATGATAAAAATAATTAAACCTTACAATTGGTGCTTGCTTAACATCAATAAAGTTACGCGGTAGGTTAGAAGTAAAGAAAAAGCCAAACATACCACCTTCGTAATCTCCACTAAAGGGAATGTTATGTTTCATTGCTGCGTGCATTAAACCTTGCATTAACTGTTTAGTAACTGCAGCTAATTTTGGATAAAACCCTTTTTCTTGAATTAATTTCAAAGTTGTCAGACCACAAGTAACCGCAATAGGATTACCCGATAATGTTCCGGCTTGATAAACATCACCCAATGGAGCTAAATGCTGCATAATTTCTGCGCGCCCACCAAATGCAGCCATCGGCATACCACCACCTACTATTTTACCTAAAATAGTTAAGTCTGGTTTAATTTTGAATAATTCCTGCGCCCCACCAAGACCGACTCTAAACCCAGTCATAACTTCATCACAGATTAATAAAGTTGAATTTTTTTCGCATAACTCAACTAATGCCTGCAAGAACTCTTTGCTTGGCCGCACAAAATTCATATTTCCGGCGATAGGTTCAAAGATAACAGCGGCTATTTCATTTGGGTGTTTATTAAAAGCGCGCTGAAGTTCTTCAACGCTATTATATTCTATCACCATTGTGTGTTTTACAACTTCTTCAAATACACCTCTACTGCTTGGATTATTAAAAGTAACTAATCCTGATCCAGCTCTAACTAATAAACTATCACTATGCCCATGATAACAACCATTAAACTTAATAATTATTTTTTTATTGGTATAGCCACGTGCTAATCTAACAGCTGACATAACTGCCTCGGTACCAGAACTAACTAAACGAACATTTTGCATGCTTGGAACTAATTTACTAATTTCTTGTGCTATTTGCAGTTCAAGTTCGGTAGGTGTGCCATAAGAAAACCCTTTGCTCATAGCTTGTGTTACTTGCTCAATAACATGACTATTAGCATGCCCCACAATATTTGCCCCCCAAGAACAAACATAATCAATATATCTTTTATTTTCAACATCAATTAGATAATGATCTTTAGCTTCCTGGGTAAAAAATGGTGTGCCACCAACTGCATTAAAAGAACGCACTGGAGAGTTAACTCCACCCGGAATATATTTTTTAGCATTATTAAATAAATTCTCATTAGTTTTTAGCATTTTTTTCTTTCTAAATCAATCGGCTACATTTACCTAAACCCTACAGTTAGATAATATATTCCTGACAAATTGTTCTTGAATTATAGGTACTAGCTAATACATGCCCATAAGCCCCACAAGATAATATAGCAATTTTATCACCACGGCCTAATTTAGGTAAGTCCAAATTACAGGCAAAAACATCAGTTGATTCGCATACTGGACCTACCACATGGTATTTCTCATAATCCTGCCTTGCGTTCAAAACTAACATCGCATGATTTGCTCCATATAAAGCTGGGCGCATTAAATCATTCATACCGGCATTTATAATTGCAAAATTATTACCTTCGGTATGTTTGATAAATAATACTTCACTTAATAATATTCCACATTGAGCAACTATGGCTCGACCTAATTCAAAATGCAAATTAACTGTCTGTGGCAAGTCTAAACTTGCTTTTAAGGCCTTAAAATAAGCTGCAAAATCTGCTATTGGATTTACCTGCGGGTTTAAATAATCTATACCTAATCCACCGCCTAAATTAATGTCACTAATTGTAACTCCCTGCTGTTGTAATTGCTTAAAATGCTCAACCACTATGGTACTTAAATTGGTAAATACTTGCATATTGGTAATTTGTGAGCCAATATGATAGTGTAAACCAATTAAATTAATATTTTTTAACTGTCTTAATTGCGGTAAAAATTTAACAATAGCACTAAAGGATAAGCCAAATTTATTATCAAATTTGCCGGTACTAATATTTTTATGTGTCATTGCATCAATATCTGGATTAACTCGAAGCATAATTCGAGCAATTTTTTGTGCTTTTTGGGCTAGTTGATTAATAACTTCAACCTCCTGCTCTGATTCACAATTAAAGGCATAAATATTTTGCTCTAGTGCCAAGTTTATTTCTGCATCTAATTTACCCACTCCGGCAAACACAATATCTTGTCCACTAAATCCAGCTTGTAGTGCTAATTTAATTTCACCACCACTAACACAGTCAATTCCAAAATTATGCTGCTTAATTTTAGATAAAAGCTGTAGATTATTATTGGCTTTAATTGCGTAATGAATTTTAGTATTATAGTCTTTAAAATATTTATTACATGAGTTTTGGGCAAGCAGGATAGTATCAATTAATAATTGCTGATCATAGAGATAGCAGGGTGTTGCATACTTTTGAGTATTTTTATTTAAATAAATTGCATTAAAGATTTTATAGGTCATAATTCTTCATTC
>JAPJMP010000093.1 GCA_026461645.1 Burkholderiales bacterium | reverse complement strand
TTATAACCAAATTTTATGCCATTTTTAGTTTCCATTTCTAGCTTATCATGTTGCGGGATTTTAGAAGACACAAAATCAAGATTACTAATGAATGGTTTTGATCTATCATTACAATTAGCTATTCTATACACAAGTAATAATGTAGCAATAAATACAGTTGGCACTGAGATATTCATATACCCAAGTGTCAAAGGCAATTGATAATTAAACAATGATAATACATATTTGCCCGAACCTACCATAATATACAAATGATTAAATAAAAACCCAAATATGAGTATTAATAATATCAATGTCGCATCTTTACGCCCACCTATTGGTAGTTGCAAAATATTTCGGTTAAATTTAAGTATATTCATACATTATTTGTCATTTAAACTAATTATTAATGTAGCGTATGTTGCTGGGGAATTGGCATACGCTTAACAACTTCAATGAATGCTTCTAATGATGTTTTCTTCATATCAAATTTTTTCCTAAGCATATCATTAACATAAATCATTAAATCATATAAGTTAGTAACCCTATACTCAATATTTGGATTTTCAAGACCACAATGTGCACTAAATTTATTTTGCGTCATATAAGCCACCGAACTTTTATCATTATTGCGACAAATGGTTACACTCTTAAATAAATTCATAAACTGTGACATTCTATCTTGTAAACCATATTTAACTAGCAATTCTTGAACTAACATTAGAAAGAGGTCTATACAATTTTCCAATTTGTATTTATCAGGTTGGATTAATACTGTAAATGTAGAAGGTTTATGATAAAACATGATCCATGTGTCACGCTTTACATTCCATACGGTATCAATTATCCAATCATCAAATTCTGGATACGTTTGTTCATGTTTTACTGCATTAGTTGTATCTATTTTCAATCTTTCAGCAGATTTTTTGGTAAATGATATATGCGCCATATTTCTTCCATTCAAAGATTAGAGCTAGTTCATTTAGCTAGGTAATATGTAGCTCATCCAAATAAGAACTCTAATACAATTAAATACAATATTAAGTTTATCACTAAAATATCACACCATCTACATAGAACCATTTACCATTCTTAAAGTGAAACTCGCTAATTTCATGCAGTATATGTGGCTGTTGATTATCCGTGAAGTATGCTTTAAATTCAACAAAACCTTTTGTTTTACTAGCTAACGAAGTTGCTATTATTTCTAATTTTTGCCAAATAACCTGCTGTGCCCAAATCTCAGCTTCTTTTATATTAAAGCCAGTTATTGCTTTACCACACATGCTTTTAGCAATATAATCAATATTCCTGACAGAATATGCAGTATAACGTGAACGCATAAGTTGTTCTGGCAGATGTGGTAGCTTCAATCCTGAAATATATAACCCGCAACAGTCTTTATAATCTTTATTACTGCCACATTTGCAACTAGTACTTTTTAAATCCATATCTATAACTTAATTGGTATATATAACGAAGCATATAACTTATCCAAATTAGCTCTAATACCTATATCCTCAACAAGTGGCTGCAATGCCTCAATTAATGAAATAGCCTTGGTGTACGGAATCCCAGTTTTTTTCCATTGATACATTAATGATCTTGGCACTCCAATTTTACCAAATGGTGCATGCCCTATTACACCAAACATTTGAACTATTATATCTTTAATTGCCTCATAAGTAGCATGCTTATCATATATACGTATCTCTTCCAGTCTAATTTTGGTTTTTAATGGTATATAATTTTCTTTTATATTGCTATAGATTTGTACCGTAGTTAACCCTAAAAAAGAGGATATTTCAGTGATATAATAATCACCTTTCTCTTTTATTAAATCTTCAACAGTTTTTACTACAGGTTCTTTAGGTAATTCAATTTTACGTAAACTTTTTTGCTTTTTAGCAACCTTACTAATCACATCATCAGAAAAATCTATCTTATTATCACCAATATCTGTTGTTATCTCATCTATTGAATCAACTTTAATAGCTGCCTTAAAATTTACTTTATTGATATTGCCAGACACAGCCCTAATATAGTGGATTAAAGATGCAGCATCTACAAAGTCCCAAGAGTTGCTATTAAGTAACTGCGTACAAATTTCTTGCCTTACGTCATGTTTATCAATATTTTTTAATGCTGGAATAAAGTGTAATATTACATCAAAAATTGATTCAATAAATTTATCTTTGCTTAGCTTTTTACTATTGTATTGCTGTAAGTTCTCGTCCAAGATTTTCGTACATGTTTCTAACATTATTAATCCCTCTATTCATATCAAAAGATTCTTGAAATACCAAAACTTCTTTTAACTGTTTAATACATGTTGCTGCTGAATCCATCATAAGCGGCGCAATTAAATCACTTAATAACGGGATCGCCTTCTGTTTCTTTAATATCGTAAGTATAATCTTTTGATTAAAGACATCAAATCCATCAGTTATGTAACAAAATGGTTTAACCTCTTTTTTATACAGTATGCTATTAACTTTTTCATAATTTTTAAAATTTATGAATAACCTGATTTCTTTCTCCGGATATATTTCCTTAATTTTATCTATAATTTTCTCAGCGCTAAAATAAACTATTGTATTTATATTAGTTATTTCATATATCACAAGAGCATCAGCAAAATTGTCAACTAAGTAAATTTGGTTTACCAATCTAAGATTATTTTCACATCCCACCATAATGTAATTTAAGCTATCAGCAATTACAGCCGATTTATCTTCCTTATATTGCCCATTTTTACTTGAGTACAACATTATACCAATATTACCACTATTAAAATTCTTGACTTTAACTGCAAAATACTCATCATAAATTCCACATTCGAGATTATCTCGAATACTATATGATAATTTTAATCGCTTAACATAATCAATCAAATCATTACTTATATCATTATTATTCCAGTCTATATGTGTATTGCAAAATTCGATTGTCGCTGCTGCCCATTGCTTACCTCTTGGCAAAGTAATTATTTTTGAATCTTTGGAATTGTGATCTACATAATCAATTTTGTCATAAATTGAGTACTGGACGCTGATTTGTCCAAAAATATAAGCGGTAACAGTAGCCGTGACCCCGTATTCTGATTTAACATTATAACGTTGATACTTTTTATTCCAACTTATCTCACTAATTTCTATTCCACAACCTTGTAACGCATTGAGAAAATATTCATTTACCTCTGTTAAAGTCCATGCTTTATTAAACAATTTAGTTGCTTGCTTAATTTCTGCATTACTGCTACTTCCTGAAAATAAATTTTGTTTTTTGCCATCTTTCAACTCTGGAAGTTCAAAGACAGCTTCCTCTGGAGCATAATCAATATTTATTGACGGCATACTGCCTTGAGCTTCGCTTTCGCTGCTTTTATTGTGTAAATTATCTAATGTTACATCTAAATTAGATATATTTTCTGGGACTATATTGGGCTCAACATGTTTTGTAGTAACTGGAATGGTTAACTCTTCTTTAACCTCAGATAAAACATCTGCGATAGATTTGACAAACTGTATTCCACCATTTTTAAATACTAACTTTGCAATTACTTTGTTGTTTGCTTCAGCATTAACAGTCACGTTCTCTAATTTTATGTGTTCGTTTTGGATAATGAAATCCATACGTAAAATTAAACATTGTTGATAACGCTTTACCTCTTTACCAGATGATATTTCCTGCATTACAATGGTACAGACATCAGTTATCCCTTCAGCAAATAAGCCATCACTTAACATAAATTTCTTTATTTGCTTAAATACCTGAGTGTTAGCATAATTATCGACTGTAAATGTCTGTCCAGTAAATTTTATTAACTCTCGAACAAATTTTTGAACATCAAGAAATAAAAAATCATTAACTAGTGAAGCACACTTTGCCATACTTACCTTATCAGTTAATAAGATATAAAAAGCCGTACGATAAATTTCATTAATCCTATCTTCGGTCATTATTTGCCCTTCAAGTTCTGAAGCTTTTTGATCTGAGGTTTTATAGATATGATTTATCAATACTAAATCTGTATTCATATCATTAACAATCATCTCGCCTTGCCTTAGAATTGCCGTTGTAATAGTATCTTTTATATAATGATTAACGTCTCCTAACATTGCAAATGATCCAATAAGTCCTAATATTTGATATGATTGACGTTCATGCCCATTAAAATTACTATGCCCATCATTAAAACATTTAATCTTACCAATATCATGAGCTAAACATGTTAGTACTACAAAATCCTTGATATTAGATGTTGATTTAAAAATATCATGGTTTGATAAATCCAATGCACATTCAGCTACATTTAAACTATGCTCTAACACAGAAACCCCACCATGCCCTAGTTCAACAACACTAGCACGTACATCTTTATAATAGCTCATATAACTAATAAGTTCAGTAAAAACATGATATACACAAGTTTCCGTACTAACCTTTGATGACCTCAATTTACTTAATAGCCATACTGGTAACCAATTAGAATATTTTGACCCCTTATTATCAATCATGCATAATTCAAGTCGATTAAAGTATTCCGTTAGCAATGGATAACTATTAATTCCAGCTTTAGCTTTTGTTGCTATTTCCAAAGAAGACTTATATTTTAAATTAGACAAAATTCCTCTAATTTCAGTACTACTTAATTTTTTTATTTCTAATTTGTCCACTATTACACCTAAAGTTGAAGCATTAAAGCAGTCTTTTGTTTGAGAAACTCTATTTTTATTTAAAACATGTATAACAATCCCTACAACTATACCAACTAGAATTGCAATAATAATCATAATTAAGGTTTGGGATTTATTAATCAATGAGTTTCTGTTAAAAAATATCTCAACCAGCATCAACTGCCAAAATAGCACAAAAATACTTTTAAAAAGTGGATTTCGAGAAATATGATAAACATGATTTGGTTTTACCACCCCTACAATATCATTAGCCTTAAGGCTTGTAAAAATATCTTCTTTTTCATAGACTAAATTCCGAATAATTACTTCAATATGCTTATATTCCCAAAGTAAAAACAATTTAATTGGTGATACTATCTTTAAGTATAAAGCATGCAATACTTTTGTAATACCACCAAATAAAGCAACTAATTTAGCTAATACAATAATCGCAATAATTACAACTACTATCTGAATTATTATATTCATTTTAACTCAAAAATCCCATATTTTTGCCCATCGGCAACGCATATTGGTTTTATACGGATTGCGCCCAATAAAGTAGCATTGATTATTATGAATCCCAATATAATTATTTTCCTCCAAATTATTTATCAAACCAGTGATGACATCTGGATCGTAGGAGCTAAATCTACAAACAATTATATCAACTGATACTGAAGGATTTTGGTAGATAAAAGTTGCAACTTCAACAATAATGAAAGACTTGCTACTCCATAAAATTTCTGCTATGATCTCATCTGGCAAGGCGGAGGTTAAAGCAAGTAATCCTAAATCGTATTTTATTTTTCTAATATATAATTCATATGACAGCCTCATCCTCAATAAACTGGGTGAAATATCACATATATCAGATAAAGTTTCAAATGTTTGTATCTCATCTTCACCAAACATTATAGTTTTTGACCGGCTAAAACAAAAATTTACACTATCATGCCTATATTTCACTTTCACATTAGTTTCAAATGTTGCAACTACATGTTTTCTTAATAACTTAAAAGCAAGTAACTCTCGTTCTGTATCAAACTCTATATAAGTCCCACGATTTTCATGCCCAAAGGCATATGCCATGTTTTCATATTCGTTATATGATCCATCAGACGTTATACTTATATCCGCATTCCACTCTATCCCTCCATATAATTGTTGAACCATAAGTATCTACCGCTAAAAAATTATTATTCAAATCTAATTTCTTCATCTGATTTAAATAAGTCTTTCGGCAAGTTATCATCTGACAATTCTGTTTCATCAATAACTGGGTTATTTTCAATTTCTTCTTGGACAATCCCGGTATCTTTTATCTTTATATGACCTGTTGCCGCATTTTTTAAATCATCTACAGCATCTAGATACCATTGTGGCGCATCCTTAGGGATTTCCTTACCAATTAAGGGATGTACAATATTTTCAGCTCTAATATAAATTTGCTTTTGTGGCTGCTCATTAATCATAATTTCTTTTACCTCTACCCTGCCCTGTAACTTTATTGGTCGCAACAGTTTTAGAGCATCATGATTCAAAATACTACCTTTTCCATATATTCGGACAGGTAATATTCTATCTTTCTGATTCCAAATATCAAACTCAGTACAATCGTCAGCAACTCTTTTTTTAGCACGTACAAATCCAGCTACTTCAATATTATTTTGAAATTTTTTCACATGGTTATGCTGTTTCTGACGAGACATATCAGATAATTGATCCAGAGTAACATACGGATTAATTATTTTATGCTTTGAATCTCTTCCTATAGATAAAAAATTGTTTTCTGAAGGTATTTCATGTAATGAAGCTCTGGCACAATAGATCGGTCTGAGAATCAAGGACTTATACTCACATTCAACATCTTGTTGTAATCGTGTATATATTTTAACTGGAGCACCTTCAATAATGGCTGCTGGAAGATAAATACCTTTATCGAGTACTACTTTTAGCCCATGAGAAATGAATGCCGTCTGTCGAAGATCAAAAAATATTCGCCCATTTATAGTGCGTATATTTTCAACAAACCCAGATAAAAAACTAATATTTAAAAAGTCATTCCATTTTTGCCAAATTTGTTTATATCTCATATCACTAATTTTTAACATTTCAAGCACCTCACAAACAATAAATTTCCAAGGTAAGATTATATCCTAAAGTCTGTAATATGTAAAGTTTTTTAAGTTATATTAATATTTATTACTGCTTAGCTTATAAATTCATAAAACATGGTATAATCTAGTCGAATACCCAATTAACAGTCTTGTAAGAATAAGCAAAACGATGATAAAACACAGGTCAAATGCTGATGAATTAGAAAATTTGAGAGCTAACATAGTTAGAAAAATGTCTCAACTTGATGTTAAATTACCTGAATTTGCTAAAATTGTGGGCATTAAATACATGCTATTACGTAGAATAATGTATGATACAGAAAATCAATTGTATTTTCAAACTTCATTAAAACCAATAGCGGATTATTTTAACGTTGAAATATCTGACTTACTTAGTTGCCCACATGTACCACAATATGTACCATTAATCGGATTAAATGAAGCTGAATCATTTATTAATCACCCTGCACAATTCGTAAACCATGAAAGAATGATTCTTTCGGAAAAATTTGTACATACTAATGCATTTGCAATAAATATTGAGAATGAAAATAATAACTGTCCATATAAAATAGCAACTTTTATTATAAAACCTGAGGATAAAATCATAATTGGCTATTATTCTATCTTTAAAAATAAGGATAACATAATCTTTGGAAAGTTGGAAAGTATAAGTAATAACCAATTAATGATAAGAAATGTTGAAAATAATAATGTTTTTGAAATTCCTGGAAGCTCCGCAAATGTTATCGGGAACGCAGTACGTATAATTGTTGATGAAGATATGCAATCAGTAGCCCTTACTTAATCTGTAAACTCTACATCTTGAGGGATATAAGAACCACTACTACTAGTTGCCATTAGAAGTTTAATGACCGGTTCTACGTATTTAATATTATCTTTATTTAAAAGTATAGCAAAAATTGAAAGTTGCACACATTCAAGTGAAAATTTCTTATTTTCACTGAAATTCTTTTTATAAAATAAACTTGCTTTATTTTCTATTTTTTCAAATTTTTCACGATTATGTTCTTTGCTACTTAGAGATTTCCATTTCTTTTCAAGCTCCTTAAAAAATGCCTCCGCTTCCTTTGCCAACTGTACACGAGCCCTTTCATCTGCCTGTTGTTTTTCAAGTTGTTGTTGCAATTTTATGGTTGCTTCCTGATCTCGCTTCTCTTCATTAATAAGCTTATTAATTTCTTCAGTAGCCCAGTTCCCATTCATTGTATCTACTAAATACTTCTCAAAATTTTTGGTTGAATTTTTATATGCATAATTAATTGAACCAACAACATAATGTATCCCTTTCAATTGGTAGTACTCATTGATAATTCTCATGGTTTTTGGGCTAATTCTATCTTTTACTTTTTCACAGATTTTATTTAGAATACTATCGTATTCTACACTATCATCACACTCTTTATCTTCAATGCCAACAATCTCAGTAACCCTATTTAATAGATGATTTTCATCTCTTAACCAATCAAAAAATATCTCATATTCAGTATTTGCTAATGTATTATCAAATTTAGCAGATAATACCCAATCATCATTAATGCCTCGTTCCTTAATATTAGATTTTAGAATCTCAAGTCCATCACTCTTGTATTCAATAAAATCTGCAATTAAAGATTTTTCCTTTAAAAAACATAAAGCATCATAAATAATTTTGCAAGACTTTGGAACTCCAGTTGGCTTAAAATTCAAAGGTAAATGAGCTGCTATTTTCCTTGCAGATAATCGTATAATTTGATTTTGTTTATAAAATCTATTGTTTATTGTCAACCCATTTTTATACTCATCACCATTAAGCCAACTTCTATTTTTCTCAGCAAATAAGTAAATATCCATTTTTGTAGTATCTGTTGTCATTAATTTTTCAATATCTTCTCTACGATGCAACAAATGTCCCTTTTTATGGACTAAGTTATCAAGAAAAAAATGATGCAATGTTATAACAACTACTTCTGCATCTGAAGAACCTTGTTGCCTAACAAACACAGAACTTGGCTTTGATTTTACAAATTTATAAAATTTATGATCAGGATTCTTTTGTATACTAGCGACTTTTAGTATAAGTATGTCATTGATAAAGCTAGAAGCATAATATGACTCTATCTTATCCTCTATGCTAGGATTATAAAAACAATTCCAAAAATTGTATTGGGTTGACTTTAATTTAGAAAGAGAATCAAAAATTTTCTGCCGATTACTACCAGACCGAGACAATTTAGCATACTTTCCAATTTCATAAAATGTAGTACAAATCTCTTCAGGTATAGAATTACTGCCATACTCTTCTTGTATTTTTTTAGCTATCTGAACTAATGATAAATATATCTTTTTATCAAAAGAATTTGGCTGACAACCACCACTTGCTGGAACTATTGATATTCTTGCATTCCTGTTTTTTGATAATATATAAGTGACTTCATTTTTGATTGGATGAATTGACTTAGTAAACAAGGGTAATTCTATAATATTTAGATCAACAGGTACAGTCTCTATTAAAGAGCCTCCCCTGTTATCATCTAGATCATAATCAACAATATCAGTATTTTCGGACATTTTACCCTCATATGACGTAAACTAGAATAAGTTCATGGTGAATTTTAACACTATAAACTAAGATACGTCAATTTTTTTTAAATTATTTTAAATTTTTTGATGGTAAATAAGATAAACATAGTTAAACTATGACGTAAACTAGAATAAAGCAAAAAGCTTGTGACGTAAACTAGAATAATACTTTTTAAGTATTTCATGATGAATTTTAAAGGTTTTCAACGAAAATTTTATAATCAAGACTAAATATGCTTAATTAAGGATAAATTTTTCATATTATTTAGGATATTTTGATATAAATTACATTATTCCATGACGTAAACT
>JAPJMP010000092.1 GCA_026461645.1 Burkholderiales bacterium | reverse complement strand
CTAAAGCACCAATAAATAAAAAAAACAAAAAGGTTGCAAATACTTCAATAAAATACATATGACACAACAATCTTTTAAAAATTCAAATTAAAATAATAATCTATTTTATCATAATTAGCTTTTTAGGAAATAAAAAAGGCCACTAATAATTAGTGACCTTGTTTTACCTAACATAAGCTTTTATGGCGTGTTTTCCATTTGATGTAAAGCTATCATATTTACCACCGCCTCAGCATTACCATGATTTAAATATTCAGGTTTCACAAAATCATCAGTTAAAGTAATATCACTCCACATTTGTGAATTATCTAATTCAATACAATTTAAATCATTCGGGTTAGTTGTTTGAATACCAGGCATTCCACTAACTCTACCACAAGCTATATCCGAATTTCTTTTAGGCACAATCGAATCATATTTTAAATTAATGATTGTAATTGGAGAACTAGTGGTCCAATTATAAGTGTTGCCAAGAGATATTAAATTTAACATAGTCTTATCTTGTAATACACTACCTGCAGCAAAACTATTAGAATTATTATAAGTATTATTACCTACTCCTTCATCTAGAATCAAACTCAACACATCTCTGTTTGGTCCAATTAAAAAGTTTTCTGTTCCTGCTGCACCAGCTACCAGCAATGTGGCAATTTGTAATGCATTTAAACCATTATTATTAAAGATATCCCAAATTTTATATGGCACGCCATTGGTTAAATTACTACATGCAGTAAAAGGAAGACTATAATCTGGAGAAGCCACGCCAGCAAAATTAAGACAATTAGTAAAATTAGCAAAATCCGGCTTATAGAATAATTTATAAGCACTTGGAGCAAAATAATAATTAATTAACGCATTGGTTAAATAAGCGGTTAAAACAGGTTTTCCAGATGCCATCTGATACTGAGCTAACACTTGATTCACGCCTGGAACATCAGGTAATGTACCAAATGCATCGTCACATAAACCATTACCCCCCTGTTCACTTGGGTCACACCCTGGTGATACTGACCATGGATTAGCATTTGGATCAGCACCTAATTGATTTTTAACTTCAGCAAACATAAAGTTTGTCATTGTTCCCGATAAATCGTAAGCACCTGAACTACCAACAGTTCTTTTTAGAGTAAGTCCAGTATTAGCAATAACATCCGCCGAAGTTGTTTGAATCAACTGTGAAGCTTTTAAAGCATAGCCACCACCTTCAGAATATGAAGCAATATATAAATTCGGATTGGTCATTTGCGTAAAGTTAAAGTTATATTGATTTTGTAAAAAGGTATCAACTGCTTTTACCATATAAATTCCACTTAAAGCATTTTGTTTAGGAAAAACAGCATAAGGATGAACTGTATTTACATCAACACCTTGACCAATATAATCTGGGGCAACTACAATATAGCCACTCATTCCATAAATTGCTGCTAAGCGGTACTGTGTAGCAAATGTTTCAGCATCATCAATACTGCTATGATTACTATAACCTGAAGGTACTCCACCTTTAGAGATGACTGTTTGATGATAATAAAGTACTACACCTTTAATTCTATTTGCGGGTAATAAATTACCGTTAGCATCAGTAGGCAATATTACTAAGCCAGAAACTGTTTCATTTGCCGGAGCATTAGCATAAGCATATGGAACCCCTGGCGTATTATAGGTAATGGCATCAAATTTAACTCCACCTACTCCAGCCGCGGTTGCTTTATCAGATAAATAAGTGGCAGCCCCATTAACCTCTTCTAACCCAAATGATTCCGCATGAGCATTTATATAAGCAATATTTTGTTGACAATGAGAAGATTCTACCTCACCTGAACATAATATAACTCTTGAAAATTGTGACTCTGCACTTTCCATTGACAACATACCATTAGCCATCATTGGGATCATGACTGAATTAACTGGAGCTACAGAACTTGAAATTAATCTTCCATACACTGAGTCTGATGTAGCTCGAGGAGCACTGCCACCATTACATCCTGACAACATTAATAATGCTGCCGGAATTATTACAGTATATAATTTAATTTTTTTCATATGATTACCTAAAAATAGTGATCTAAACATTATAGAATTATATAATATTATTACTTAAATTTGACAACAGCAATTATAATTCTATTTTTACATATTTTCAAAAGTTTTAATCTTGCACTGCAAAAACAATTAATTTTAAGGAATTATAGTGGCAGCAGCTACCCAAGGAACATTATTAATTATTGGTGGGCAGCTAGCAGTTTGTCCAGGAGCAATAATTACGTGTCCCCACGGATTCCAAGGACTACGTGGTTGACACAATAATAAAATTTGTGATGTTCCAGTATTGGTTGCAGAAACATTGGCATCATTAGAACTTGAACAGTATTGCCAACTTTTTGGCCACCACAATGAGCTATCTGATACAACATTAAGTTGCTGGCCACTTGGAAGGCATGTAAAAATAACCGGACTTGCAGAACTAGCATTTCCAACAGCAAAATTATCTGAATCCGCTTGTGCTAAACCTGATAAAATCACAAAACAGCTTAAAAATAAAATTTTTTTCATAGAATATTCCCCTCTAATATTAAAATTTAAAAAACAATTATTTGTTTCTCTAATGCAATAT